>WRKK01000318.1 GCA_009782245.1 Defluviitaleaceae bacterium
CCCCCGCCTGCCGGCGGGCAGGCACACCCCGCAAGGAGCGCGCCCCTTGACCCGCTAATTTTTAATGTTTATGGGTAAATTAATGGTAGGGGCGGATATTATCCGCCCGATTGCGTAAACAGCTAAATTTGTCCACACGGTTTATGGCGATTGTATGATTACATCACACCAAAATATCCATTAAAAGCCCTTCGATTTCCTCAATAAGGGCTAGAATAGCAATATGGTCTTTTTCCACCTTTAGAAGTTCTTGGGCAAGGTCGTCTAGGTCTTTGTTTATTAGGCGGACAATGCCGTAAACACGGTGGCGGCCGCGTCTATCTAAAAAGTTTTCGCGGCTAAATTCGTGGGAATTTGTAACAATTTCGTTTATAAAGCTAGTTACCATTTTGCGGTATTCTTTTAGGTCGCCAATATCCATGTGGCGGGTTAGGCGTTTGCCCCGTTCGGTTATTTCGCCTATGAGGTGTTCCAGGCGGCTAACCAGCGAGCCATCGCTTAATTTGCTAAGCACAAAGCTAAAATTTTCTTCTATGGGTTTTGCGTCAACTCTGTTTGCCTCGCTAAAGCGGGTTGCCAAAATTTCCGAAATTTTCAGTTCCAAGGCTATACCTTCTTAAATTCTTCTATATTTAGCACAAATATTGTCGCGCCGCCGATAGTAACTTCTACGGGATAAGGCACGTAACTTTCGCTTACGTTCATGTGTGTGGCGTTTACGGACGTTATTTGTTTGCGACTTTTGCACTTTTGTTCTATTAGGCTAATCATTTCTGGTACTCGTTTATCTTCCACACCGCTGATAAGTGTGGTAAAGCCAGCCCGCAAAAAGCCGCCTGTGCTTGCTAGTTTTGTTACGCTATAATTTTTTTCTACCAACAAATCCAAAACGTGGAACGCATCTTCATCGTGAACAACTGCCATTACTAGTTTCATAAAAATTCCTCCTTAAAATTGGGGCGCGCCGTAGCAAACGCCGTGTTTTTAGTATTTTTGCTGTTATTTTTGGTGCTTTTTGGTTGATATTTGGTGCTTTTTGGTTGATGTTTAATAGTATAACACAAATTTAACGCACACGCAACGAAATATCCAACGAGTTGCAAAGTTCGGCGCATTGCGAAATATCGGCGGCGGATAACGTGCTGCCGACTACTGTCATTTTTACTTCTGGTATACATTGCTTGCAATCTTTGGCAAATTGGATAAGCGAATCAAAAGATTTTTCGCCAAACATGGGCAAGCACATAGAGTTATACATTTTAGCATTAGGTGCATTTAAGCTAATAGAAACACGATCTATTAAGCCAGCTAATTTTGGAGCAGTTTTTGTGTTGTTTATTAGGTCGCTTAGCCCGTTGGTGTTTAGGCGTATTGGCGGCTTAATGGTTAGGCTTTTGATAAACTCTGCCGTTTTTAGTAGTATGTCTAGCCGCTCGGTTGGCTCGCCGTAGCCGCAAAAAACCGCCTCTTTGTATTTGGGATAGTCTAAATTTTCTAGCACAGATATAACTTCGTCTACGGTTGGTTCGTGTTCTAGCCACAGGCTTTCGTTGGGATTAATGCCAGGCCCATTGTTACGCAAGCAAAATTTGCAGTTACATGGGCAAAGGTTAGTAATGTTAAAATAAACAGATTTACCCACTTCGTACGCAATTACCAAAAAATCAGTCCTTTCATTTTGGATAACTATTTTTTGTTATTTTAACATAGTTTGGTTTTTTTTGCAAGGGGAATGGGGTGATGTGGAAATTTATTTTTGGTGAAAAGTGATTGCGGGTTATTTTATTTTTTGGGGACGGGTGGGGTTTTTGTGGGGGCGGACGGGCGCTCGCCCTGCATAATCCATGCAAAAAAATCCTTGACAATTCCAAAAAAATATGCTACAATACCCCCATAACGAAAATGGGATAAAATAATTGGAGTAAAATACCATGCAAAAATTTATAGATTTATTCTGCGGAATCGGCGGTTTTCGGCTTGCCTTGGAGAGTTGCGGCTTGCACTGCGTTTTTTCCAGCGAGATTGACAACCACGCAAAAGCCGCCTATCAAGCCAATTTCGGCGAACTCCCAAGCGGAGATATAACCCAAATTGCGGCACAAAATATCCCAAAACATGATATTTTATGTGCAGGATTTCCGTGCCAATCGTTCAGTATTTCTGGCAAGCGCGGCGGCATTTCCGACAACAGAGGTCGCTTGTTTTATGAGATTGTTCGCATTGCTAAGTTTCACAAGCCGAGTGTGCTTTTATTGGAAAATGTGAAAAATATTCTGACAATCGATAATGGCTTGGTTGCCCAAGAAATCACAGCAAGCCTAAATGAAATAGGGTATAATGTGGAAAAATATGTCCTAAATGCGTCATTTTTCGGCGTTCCGCAAGCACGAGAACGTGTTTATTTTGTTGCCTTAAAAAAGGAAATATCCGTAAAATACACGCCGCCGCAAGCCACCATGCAAAATATTTTTTTGGAGGATATTTTGGAAGAGGTTGACGAAAATTTTATTTTGCAACGAGATGACATAAAAATCTCGGAGCAGCCCGTAAAAAACAAGCTAAAACCCATAAGAATCGGCACGGTAAACAAAGGCGGACAAGGCGAACGCATTTACAGCCCAAAAGGTCATGCGATAACGCAATCGGCGTATGGTGGGGGCGTTGGCGCACGGACTGGGCTGTACAAAACCGCGCAAGGCGTTCGGCGCTTGACAATCAACGAATGCAAGGCGGTTATGGGGTTTCCGCAAAGCCACAAAGTTAGCGAGGGGATTCAGGGCTACCAACAACTGGGAAATGCTGTGATTCCGCAAATGATACGGCTTGTTTACGAAAGTATACAAATGTGAGGTGTAAAATGGAAAATGCGTACATCGGCAGAAATGCTGAAAATATCATACAAAACACGATTATCGATCAAGTGGAAGTTGTGGAAACTTTGCGACAACATTTCAAAATTGAGGGTAAGTTGAAAAATTCTGCTGGCGGTGGAATTTACGGGGAAAAATCGGACGGCAGAATAAATTTTGACTGCGGACATTACATCGATATGAACATCAAGAGTTTTACCGCCGCTTTCAACCAGTTGGCACGGACAACAATCCCCAAATTTTGCGAAGATTTCCACATTAACGAGGACGACAAAACAGAGTTGCAAAATTTAATCATTGCAAAATCCCAAAACAGGGCAAATATGTTGTTCCCAATGGAAGTACAGGAAAAATGGGGCGAATTTTTCGCTGAAAACGCTAAACAGCTTGTAAAATGGGGATTTTCAAGCAAGCCAAGCCGTGAAATTTTGGTGCTGTTCAATCGCAAAACGAACTCTGTCAAAATTTACGCAATGCGAGATATTTTGCGAAAAATCAACCTTAACGTAACTTTTACAAAAGGCGGCGTTAATATCGGCGATTGCATTTCGTTTCAGCGAAAAGGCGGAAACGGCGTACATAGCAAAGAAATTCCTAAAAATTCATTGCAACACCCAGGAAACAACGTACAGCTAAAGTTGAAACCGCTGAAATTTATTGAGGAATTTTCACAGCATTTACTTTCTGAATATGCCATACAAACAAGCGAATGAACCAAAACCGTTTACTGCCAAAATCAAGCGGCGGCGAAATAACAACACCAACAACCAAAAAAAACAACTCCACAAAAAGCCGATTATCCGCAAACTAATCGGCTTTTTGTAAATTTCCCTGCGAAAAATTTACACAAAATTAATAATTCCTAAATACTCCCTTTATTAACGCTCTATAAACTACAAATACTGGCTTTGCGACAACTATCCGCCACAAAAAAAGCCCATCAAAACAAGGATATTTTAAGGAGAAAATTTTAATGCAAAAGTTTAGCACAAAAATCAAATTATTTTTGCCTTTAGCACTTTTAACAAGCCTGTTACTTAGCGGTTGCTATGGTATGGACGGCGATTTTAACGCTAATATGACAATAGCTGTTATGTCGCGCGAGGACGGCTCTGGTACTAGGGGCGCATTTGTGGAAATGTTGGGAATAGAACGCAACGGCGTTGACCACACTTTTATTGAGGCGGATATTCAGCACAGCGGCGGTGCGGTGCTTACTTCCGTGATTGCGAACATTCATTCGATTGGCTATATTTCGCTAGGTTCGCTGAACAGCACGGTTTCTAGCGTTAGCATTGACGGCGTGTTGCCCACAGCGGATACCGTTCGCAACGGCACTTATCCCATATTTAGAGCCTTTTATTTTGCCTTTGACGATTTAACCGAACTAGCACAGGATTTTGTAAATTTTGTGCTGTCGGCGGAGGGGCAGCAAATAGCCGCCAACCGAGGTTACGTATCTGTATCGGACGAACTTCCAGCGTTTGCGGGTAGCACAGCATCGGGCAGAGTTGTAATAACTGGCTCAACTTCCGTTTTTCCGATTGTGGAAGTTTTGGGCGAAAAATTTGAAACGTTAAACCCAAGTGCCAGAATAGAAGTGCATTCGTCAGGCTCTAGTGCGGGTATAACCGCCGCAATAGACGGCACAGCCGATATTGGCATGAGTTCTCGTGCATTAAACCCTAACGAAATAGCCCAAATTAACTCCACCGAAATTTTATTTGACGGCTTGGCAATAATCGTAAACAACAACAATCCCGTACAAAATATGTCCGTTGAAGAGGTGCGCCAAGTTTTTGAGGGCAAAATTTTTAACTGGTATAAGCTGAAAAGTTACTAAAGTTACCAGCCCAACTGCAAAACCGTGGGGCTCTGCCCCACACCCCGCAAGGAGCGCGCCCCTTGACCCGCTAAATTTCTTTAAGAGTGTTAAACGAAAATTGTGAATAATTTTTTGAATTTTCATAGGGGCAGATATTTTTATAAAATCACAGATAAAATAGAAACTCGTAAAGGCACTATCATCAACGTGCCACTAAAAACCATTAAAAATTTTAGCGGGTCAAGGGGCGCGCTCCTTGCGGGTGTGGGCAGCGCCCACGGTTTTTATGCTTTACAACTATTCAACATCAAGTTCAAAAATTTCTGCTATATGTTCGCCGCCGTAGTCTTCGGCAAGGTTTGTTATCATTATGCTGATTCCTTTGTCGGTTTGCACAAATTCTACGTTTTCGTTGTTGGTTAGGTTGGTAATTTTTACCGTTTTTTTGGCGGAATACGGCATGAATATTTCTTGCCCTATTTCGGGCTTTTCGGTGTAAATTGCGTACACTTTGTTTTGGCTGGCTTTTTGTGTGAACGCAATATTATCTATTACGTAGGGCTCGCAGACACGTGTGCCGTATATTGCGTTGCCGTATTTTGTCAACCATTTTCCCATTTGCTCCATGCGTTGCAACGCTGGCCATGGCAACCTGCCGTCTGGTTGCGGGGCAACGTTTAGTGCTAAATTGCCGCCCTTTGCAACAATATCTATTAGCAAGTGCAACAACCGCCGCACGGGCTTAAAATTGTCATCGTAGCTGTAGGCAAAACCGTTGCCCATAGGTATACAGCTTTCCCACGGGACAAAAATAGGTTGACTTGGCACAGAGTGTTCTGGTGTTATGTAGTTTTCGCCTATTCCGCCTATCATTCTGTCCGCCGATAGTAGCCACGGCTGTATTTTGCGGGCTTTTTCTAGCAACTCTTCTATTTTTATATCCTGCCCGCTGCGTTTGCCTACCCAACCCGCATCAAACCACAGAATGTTGATTTTGCCGTAGTTTGTAACCAGTTCCATAATCTGGTTGTGCGTAAAATTCACAAATTTTTCCCATAATTCGGGATTCTCGGCGGGTACATACGACGGCCCACGGGACATAAATTCGCCTTTTGGCTGATCTTTTGCCCAATAATAGGGCGTGTTCCAGTCCGCCTTGGAAAAATAGGCAGCAATGCCCAATCCCTGCTTGCGAAACGACTCAAACACGTGTGCAACAATATCCGCCTTTGCATTAACCGAAAACGGGCAACTATAGTGGGTCGTTTTGTAATCGGTATATTTAGAATCCCACAAACAAAAGCCGTCGTGATGTTTAGTAGTAAAAATGAGATACTTAAAGCCGCCCAGCTTTGCATTTTTCGCCCATTTATCGGGCTGAAACCGTATTGGGTTAAACGATTTATTTAGGTTGACATAGCCGTCCTTAAACGATTTTGCATCTGTTTCCCAGTCAACGCCTGTTCTGCTCCAATCGGCATCGCCGTCGCTTAGCGCCCAGCTTTCCACCATTCCCAACTGGGAATAAATCCCCCAGTGCATCATCAACGCCAATTTCTGATCCTGAAACCACTCCAACTGCCGAAGTGTAACAGGATTCTCTGGCCGCAAATACCTATCTTCAGGCAAAGCACCGTGTACTCCTTTAATAACATTGTCCATAAAAAAACTCCTTTGTTTTTATTTTGCAAACTATAATTTGGCGATAACATTAACGTAGGGGCGACCGTCCTCGGTCGCCCGTTGTGAACCCCCCCAACACCAACGGCAACGCCCCCCCGTTAATTGGACGCAAACGGTCGCCCGTTTTTCCCATTCCGACCCGCCTATCGTCATCGACAAATTTTCAACCATTCAGCCGCTCCAAAATATCCACGGCTTTTGGGGGGCAACCTTTTACATAATCGCTAAAATTTGCGGTGCAGTTGCCTATTCCTAGCATTTCGGGGTTGCTTTCGCCCTTAAACGATTGCCCTATGCAGATTGTTTTTGTGTTGCCGCTGTTGGCACGGTGTAGGGCGAAAATTAGTGCGGCATAACAAACCGAGCAAGCATCTTTTTCTACTATATTAGAGTTGCCTTTGCGGTAGCGTTCGGCTATGCGGGTGCTTTTTTGCTGTAAAGTCGGCTTGTTGGCGGTGTTAAGTTCAACTACTGGCACTTGCTCGGAAAAAAAGCTGCCCACGCCGCTTTTTTGGGCGTGTACTAAGTAGCCTATATCTTCAGGTTTGTAGCCGATAAGCCCAGCACAAAAGGAATCCACCAGCAGGGCATCTCTGCCAGCGATAATTCGGTTGGATTCTACTGGGCTGCCGCCCTCTTCAAAAGATAGGTCGCCGCAAATGCCGTCTACAACGCAATAGTGTATGGGCAACAATGCCGCCAATGCACCAATCGGCGTGTGCAAGCCTAATGTGTGAAACCGCCGCATTTCATTTTCGGGTATGCAGCCCTTTAGGTTTTTTAGGCAACAAGTAAGCCGAGTTTGGCAATGTGCTTTCAGCACGGGAACATCGATGAGAAATTCGGCGGCTAGTGCCTCGGCGGCTATTTGTATGTCTAAGCCGCTGTGGTGCAGGGTTTTTGTGGGTGCGTTTTTAAGGTCTACCAGCGGCACACCGTATTTTTTAGTAAGATATTCGTAACCGCACACTTTGTAAGCCCTTTTTGTGCTGTTGCCAATGGCGGAACTTTCCATTATTTTAATTTGCCGTACGCCAAAATCCTGTAAAAATTGGATAATGCCCTCCAAAACTTCGGGGTGCGTGGTTGCGCCCTCGCTGGGGTGCGTTGCGTTTACCAAATTGGGCTTTAATGCGACCGCCATATCCGCCCTTAAATAACTGGATATATCCGATGCGGACAGAGTTTCATAGGTAGTTTTTGCCCAATCTTTGCCGTAATTTACTGTTATCATAATTTTTTTGTGCGTAGCCGCACATTCTCCTTTTGTTACAATTTTACCAAAATTACCAAAATTACCAAAATTTTGTTATAGTTTTGCCAAATATGCTGTAGATTCCCGTACTATAAGGCGTGGCGAAAGTTTTACGTTTTTTATTGGGATATTTTGGCGTATTCCGCATAATGTGGCACAAGCCGCCTCGCCCAATGCAACGGGGTCTTGGGCTATGGTAGTTATGGGCGGCACGCTGCTTAGGCACAAAGGCAAATCGTCAAAGCCAACGATAGACATATTTTTGGGTAGCGAATAGCCCAAACTGGCAAATTGTTGCGTTGCACCTAAAGCCATTAAATCGCTGGCACAGTACAATGCAGTAACGTCTTTTTTTGCGAAATAATCGGCGGCGGCGGCCCCGCTTTGCAACGAAAAATCGCCGTCAAAACACAAATCCAAGTTAAACGGCATTTTGTGCATATGTAGTGCAACAATATAACCAGCCAAGCGTTCCCGCGATATATCCGCCTCCAGCGAGCCATTAACGAAACCGATTTTTTTATGACCCAACTGCACCAAGTGTTCCACCGCTAATATTCCGCCCAGTATGCTGTCTGTGCTAATGCAGCCTACTAGCGGGTTAATAGAATTTATATCCATTACAACTATCGGCACGGTTGTAACAGCTAGTTGTTCGTGGTAAAAATCGGTATTTTTTAGCCCCAAAATAAACAAGCCGTCCAGCCTGTTTTCAAAAACAAAATTATCCAAGGCAGTTAATTTTTGTAGGTTAGAATCGCTGGTTAATATTACGGTATCATAATCTAGGCTGTTGGCGTATTGCTGAAAGCCTACCAGCAGGTTAAATGTCAGCGAAGAAAAATTGTCGTTCATATCTGATGGGTTTGCCGCCAAAATACCTAAACGCCGCCGCACCGCTTTTCCTTTTAAGTAGCCAATTTCACGTGCGTAAGATATTACTCTTTCCTTAGTTTCGTCGCTAATATCCATGCGGCCTGCTAGTGCTTTTGATACTGTTGCCGACGATAAGCCCATATTTTGTGCTATTTGCTTTAGAGTAGGCTTTTTGTTCACTATTACACCACTTTCCTGTTTCCTTTTTATTTAAGCATTAAGCATTAATTAAGCGTTACATTTTGTGGGGACACACAAAAGTATGCCCCCACATATTAGATTACAGCATAGGTTCTTCGTTATCTATAAACACTTGACCCTCCAGGAAAAATGCGTTGTTCATGCCAAATATTAGCGAAAAGAAGTTGAAAGGCACAAAAGTGTGCGAATCGATGATAACTGGTGCGGTATCTAGCGTGATAGTTTGATCGTCAACCACATATTCATTAGAGCCGACCGATAGTTGTATTTGTTGTGTGCCGTTGCTAAGCCCGATACTTCTTGTTGCCTCGTCCCAAGTTATGGTGCTGTCCAAATTAAGGGCAATAAGCACCGAACGCAATGGCACAAGGAAAACGCCGTTTTGCTCCACCCAAGTTGCGGGGATAATCACGTTGTTTACAGAGATGGGATTTATTAGGACAATGTTCGCAATATCGTCAATAACAGGCGGCGGCATTATTGTTGCGGCGGGTTCATAGGTTTCGGCGGGTTCGGCGGTTTCGTCTAATCCGTCTAAAGTTGCGGGTAATGTAACAGCTGGCTCGTATTGCGGCGTTTCTGGTGTTTCTGGTGTTTCTGTTTCTGATAGGTCAAAATCTACATCTATTGGTGCTGGACCCGCTACTATAGGTTCAAAAAGCACGGTAATTGTAAGGTTTGTGCCGTCTGCACCAGGTATAGTTTGGGCAGGAATACTCATTGTTGTTGGGCCATAAACTACTACCAAAGTGCGGCCGTCTAGTTCGTTTAGTAGTGCGGTTTCTAGGTCTAGGGCGGCATAATCGGCTATTGCATCACGGAAATTTTGCCCGTCTTGCAACAAAATTTGTGTGCCGTCGTTAAAGTTAAGTTGTAGCATTTCGTCTGCACTAACTAAATTTCCGCCGTCTGTTAGGTTAAAAACATCGATGGCAACGTTGATAAAATCGCCGTTGACAATTAAACGGACGGTGTGTTGCGGCGGCCAAATCATAAGCATTGGCACGTTGGCGGGGTAAAACGCAGTTATGGTGTCGCCAACAGCAACTTCGTTACCCAAAAGGTGGGTAAAATAGTCGGTAGTAAGAATAGCGATAGTTTCGCCGTCTTCGTTTACCAGCGTTATACGAGATTCCCCGTAAATAAGTTCCTCAATTTCGGAAACTTCGCCTGTAACGGGCATAAAATTGCGAATGACTGGCATATCGGCGGGAACTTCGCCGTCATCGGTAGTTATAACGTCTTCTGCGTATTCTACGCCCTCGCCAGTAAATACGGGCAATCCGTTTTCTACTTCTTCTGTTGCTTCGGTTGCCTCGATTGCTTCGATTGTTTCGTTTGTTTCCTCGTCTACTTCGCTTGCGTGTAGTGTCGTGTTAGCTAAAACAAAAGCACCAACCAGCGTTAGCAACGAAATCTTAATAAAAGTTTTCAACATTTTCAAAAAAATGCACCTCTTTCGTTATTTTAGTTTATTTTGCTTGCTTGGTTCATATATATTATATCGGATATTTTTGCCAAAACCAATAGGGGTTTGCAAAATGACATTTTTTTGTCATATTTTAGGGTTTGCAAAAGCGGTTATTGTGCGATAAACCATTCTTCAATGTTAGCAAACAGGTTGTAAACATTGGGCAAAATATTGCCCTGAACGCTTAAACTTGCCACTATTGCCTGGTGTCTGAATGCAAGGCTAATAACGGGCAGTTCGTTTGCTAGGTACATCTGCACATCAGATATTGCCCGTTCAAACTGGCTATCTGTAGGGGACATTGCCGCTACATCGAGCAGGTTATCCAAAGTTTGGCTGTGGTACGAAATAATATTTTGCGGACTTTCCGAATGGAACGCAAACCGCAAATCGGGCTGTAAAGCCAGATTGTAGCCCCCAATAAACAGATCAAAATAGCCATTTTCTAGCCGCCAGCGATAATCGGCAAAAGGCACAGATTCAACTGCGGTGCTGATTCCTAGCTGGTTTAGCTGGGCTGTTATTATGTTGGCTAATCGCAACCGCTCAACGTTTTCTTGGTTGACTAAAATTGTCAGCGGACGGCGTTCGCCAGCCTCGGTTGTAGGCCACAAATTTTGAGTTACTATTGCGGTTAATGTTTCACGTGCCATGTGTTGGGCTTGTTCGGGGTTGTGGCTAAAAATTTGGGCGGCTGGCTCGTATAGCCACGAATGCGGGTGTATCGGCGAAACAGTAGGCACAGCATGAGCCAAAAACACGTCCGAAACAAGCGTTTCCACGTTTATGGCGTGTGCCAATGTTTGTCTAAATTGCGGCAAAGCGGGTAAAGCACGTTCAAAGTTAAAGCCGATAAACTCGTAACGTTTGGATAAATATTCGGCAAAATGCACAGGTTTTACGCTGTGATGCCTTGCCCATTCAGGAATTTCCGCCAAAAAAATGTCAACCAGTCCTCTGTCAAAGGCGTGAATATCGGTTGCGGCATCGGGAGTTATAATTATTTGAATCTCGTCTATAAATGGGCGACTGCGGAAAGTGTAGGGGTTTTGCACTAAAACCAAAGATTCTCGGTGAAAGTACGCACCGAACATAAAAGGGCCGTTGCCAACGGGCATCATATGGGCGTTGCCGCCGCTGGCAAAATGGTGCCGAGGTATAACGGGAAAATTAAGCCAATAAACCTCGCCGCCCCGCGCAGAGTTAAACACAATGCGGATTTCACGGGCATTTAATATTTCGTAGTAGGCAAAATTTTCGGCGTTTTGGCTGTATATTGCGGTTTCGCTTGCGTTTTTCATGGTATCTATTGTAAATGCTATGTCGTCCGAGGTTATTGGTGTGCCGTCGCTCCAAAAAGCGTCTTCCCGCAAGGTTACAATTACATTTGCACCATTAAAAGCAAATTCTAGCGATGCCAAATTAGGGACGACTTGCAAACGGTCGTCAAAATTAACAAGCGGTTCAAACATAAGCTGTAAAACCCTTGCAACCGTTACATCTTCGTTTAATATTGGGTTAAGAGTTACGGGTGTTCGCATAGAAAGCCGCAATGTTCCGCCTACCGTGGGTGTATCTTCGATTATTTCGTCCAACATTGGCATTATTCTTGGCTCTGGTGTTGCGGCTGGCTGGGGTTCGGATACTGCCATTGCCGTTTGGGCAAAATTAGCATCGCAAGCCGCCAGCAACCCGCCAAACAGCACAAAACCAATTATTTTGAGTATTTTTAGCATATTTTTCACAAAAGTACCCTCCAAAACATAAAATCCAAACATAAAATCAAAACTTAACTTGCTCATTATTTTATTGTAGTGATATTTGTGGAATTTGTCAAATTTAATGTAAAAATCCTAAACTCGCTATTAATTTTTTCGTTAAATTCCATAAAATGACGGTTAAGCAAAAACAGTAAAATGTAAAAATCGCCATAAATTAGCAAAATCGGCTGAATTGCACACAGTAATTTTTGGCACTTTCTAATAAAAAATGCCGAAAATTTTGCGGTTTTTTATTAGAATTGCCAAAAGCCACGATTTTGTTTGATAAAAATTGCTATAAATTATTATTTTGTGTAATTTCGGCTAAAATATGCTTGACTTTTGTATATTTATGCGTTACAATATACTATGTACTATTTTTACACACTTTACACAATCACAAGAACTGGAGGAACTCTAAAATGAAAAAATTACTTAAAAATCCCCAAGTAGTAATAGGATTTGTAATCCTGCTAACGTTCGTGTTTATTGCGATATTTGCGCC
>WRKK01000319.1 GCA_009782245.1 Defluviitaleaceae bacterium
CGCCCCTACGGGGACGCATATTGTAGGGGCGACCGTCCTCGGTCGCCCGTTTTCCCATTCCGATTTAGCCTAAGTGTACGTAGGCGAGTCGGTCGCCCGTTCACTATAGGCGTTTTCAATTCATTTTTTCAACCACAACTTTCGGCAGCATATTTTCATAATCCGCAAAAGCCGCCATAAGCGAGCCATCTTGCATAAGCGAGGCACAGGCGGCGGCTACAGCGGATTTTAGCATTTCTGATAGCGGCGGATTATCCAAATTTTCGCCATTTTCCGCATTTTTCGCATTTTTCGCATTTACCAAATTTGCCAAAACCACGCAAAGCCCAGCCACAAGCGAATCCCCTGCACCTTGCACCCCTTTTATCGGAATATCCAGCGGCGGAGCGAAAAATACAGCGTTTTCGCCAATCATAAATGCCCCTTTTGCCCCCAAAGAAAGGCAAATTGCCTTTGTTTTGGGATATTCCCGCAATAATTTTTGTGCGGCGGCTATTTGTTCCGCTTGCGTGGGCAATTTTTGCTGTAGCGTTTGCTCTAGTTCTTGCAAATTGGGCTTTATTAGATACGCCCCCGCCGCCAAGCCGTCAATTAGCGGTTGCCCGTATGTGTCCAATATTACGGGAATTTTCGCTTGCCGTATAATATCGGCGTAAGTGCTGGGTTTTGCACCTGTTGGCAAACTGCCGCTTAAAATCATTGCCGTTGCGGCTTGATTTTGCAGTTTTTCCGTTAACGCCGCCAACTCGCTTGCGGAAACGGCGGCACTTTCTTGGTTGATTTCCGTCATTTCGCCCGTGGATTCTTCAAATATTTTCGTGTTGGTGCGAATACTGCCCACTACATTGATAAAATCGTGGGATATTCCCGCATTATCCAGCGATTCCGCCAAAAAACGCCCGTTTTCTGCAAAGTTAAAGCCCAATAATTTTACGGGCTGTTGCAGATTTTTTAGGCAATGTGCAACATTAACGGCTTTTCCGCTGTAATCGCTGCGAGTGCGGGTAACTCGGTGGCTGCCGCCGATTGTCAACTTTGGAATAAACAATGTTAAATCTATGCACGGGTTCATTGAAACTACTGTAATCATGCGGTTTCCTCCTGTTTGGTAATATTTTTTGTAGTATTTGCGGTATTTTCTAGCACAAAATCCGCCACATCTTTTAGCACGACCTGCGAAACTGCATCTAAATGCAGATTGTGGTAGCCGTCGGCGTATTCTATTAGGCGGACATTTTCGGCGGAACGGCTGGCAAATTCTCGGATTGCATTTGGGCAAACAATTTTATCTTGCCCTGCACATAGTAGCAAGGTTGGCAAGGTAATTTTTTCGGCATTTTGTAGGGCAAACTCGCCAGCCGCCGTTATTTCCGTGAACATTTTCAGCGACATTCTGCCGTGGTAAATTCCGTCCGTTTTTAACGCGCCAATTTTTTCTATGTTGCGGGCAATGTTCGCAGGGTCAAGCCCTGTGGATATTGTAAAATTGGGAATTATCCTGCTTAACGCCGCAACCAGCCGAGTAACCACCGTTTGCACGGGGCTAAAAAGCCGCAACCACGGGCTTTCCAAAATTAACCCGCTGTAACTTTCGCTCGGGAACTTGATTAGGAGGTTTATTGCAATGTTGCCGCCCATGCTATGACCGTACAACATCACGGGAACAGCGGAATATCGGCTGTTTATCAGTTTTTTTATGGTTTTTATATCCTGCAAAAAATAGTCGTAGCCTGGAATTATGCCCTGTTTTCGCCGCTTTTCCCGTGTGGATAATTCGGACATATCGCCAAAGCCCCGCTGATCATGCACAATGGCTGTGCAATTATTTTGCACAAAAAAACTTGCTAAATCGCTGTAATGCCAAGCACCCTCGCCAAAACCGTGTATAATGTGGATTATCGCCCTCGGGTTGGGCGTTTCGTATGTAAAAACGTTGATTTTTGCGTTATCGTGTGCGGAAATTATCTCTTTTGTCTCTTTTGTCTCTTTTGTCTCTTTTGTCTCTTTTGTCATAATATCCCCCATTTTTTCGCTTTTCTACATTGTATCACAATATCAGATTTTTTGCCAACCGTCAAACAATCGTTTTAACCCAAATTTTGGAAAGCACCCGCCGAAGAGCAAAAATGGACTTTACAATTTCGTCCAGCATAACAAGCGAAAAAACCCAATAAACAGGCAACCCGAGGAACGCGCCCAAAAAGCCCAGCGGAACGCCAACTAAATATACCGTCATAATTTCTAGCCAAAAGCACCATTTTGTATCGCCGCCGCTGCGTAAAATGCCCACAATCATTATAAAATTGGACGTTCTGAACAACATTGTTGCCGCCGCTATTCTTAAAAGGTTAATAACATCGTTTTCCACTTGCGGCTCTAGGTTGTAAAAACTTGCCAAAAACGGCGAAAACGCTATTAAAAGTCCGCCCATGATAATACATATTGTTATACCGCCGATAATGCTCCAATGTGCGTATTTTTCGGCTAATTCGCTTTTTTTCTCGCCCAGCTTGTTGGAGACCAATATTCCTGTGGAAACCGCTAAACTATTGCCAAAAACTTGGAATATATTCACCATTGCCCACGAAATTTGAATAGAACCTTGTGCATCTGTGCCGACGATTCCGTATGCGATGTTGTAAATGCTTGTGCCTACAGCCCAAGTTACCTCGTTGAATATGATAAACGCACCGATTTTCAAAAAATTTTTCAAAAAGGCAATATCAAAGTCAAAATATTTTTTAATGGGGGCAATAATGGCGATTTTGTAGTGCCTTATAAAAAATTCCTGTGCAATAATCTCTAAAATACGGGATATTACCGTTCCGACAGCAACGCCAGTTAGCCCAAAATCGAAGACGAAAATTGCAAAGTAATTCATGGTAACGTTGGCAAGCAAAGCAATAGCGGTACTTACCATGGGAAATTTTGTCTGCCGCATACTACGCATTGCGGCGTTGCGTGTAATCGTGATAGCCGAGATAAGATAGGCGACCGAAATAATTTGCAAAAAGTTTGCACCCATTTCAATAACTTCGGGGTCTTGCGAATAAATGGAAATAAGTTGCGTTGGAAAGAAGAATCCTGCAACAAAAAAAATAAACGCCGTAAAGCCAGTACCCAAAAAGCCGATGCCCATTATTTTGTGAATACTGACGATGTCGCCTTTGCCGAAAAATTGCCCACTAAACACGCCCGAGGCACTAATTATGCCAAAAACCATTAGCATATACAAAAAGGTTATTTGGTTGGCAAGCCCAACCGCCGCCACCTGCGAAACGCCCATTGCCCGCCCAATCATTAGCGTGTCAACCATAAAAACGCTGGCGTTTAGCACTTCCTGCATTGCAACAGGCGGCGCAACTGTTAAAAGCAGCCGAAAAAATTTTTTTTGTTCGGCAGATAATTTTAGCATTTTTTTACTCCGTATCATTTTTTATTTTTCACTTGCTAGAAGATTATAGCATAATTTTTGGGGGAGGGGTAGGTTTATTTGCAAAAACGGATTTTTTTTGGTATAATGTCTTTGTTGGAAGAACCTAGAATTTGAAAGGGGTGTATTATGTACAAACTATTGGAAAATAACGAACGCTTGACACACGACGAAATTTGGGATAAATACGAGGGAAAATGGGTTTATGTGGTTGACACTCGTGGGCCGATATTTGGCTTTTTTGAATCTGGGATTGTCGCAGTTGAGGCGGACAGACCATTTGCTGGGCTTGAAACGGGCATTTACGATGAACTGGACGATAAGTATGACGGGCGAACGGCGGATTTGACCATTAACATACCTGGTGCAATTAATGTTTTCGGCTTTACGGAGGTTCCTGTTGATGACTTATAATTCAGTATATTTTCGCAAAGAAAAAGTTAAAGTGAAAGACAACCAAATACGTACTTCGTTGACAACGGTTGACAACAATAGACGATTCACGAACGCCAGTAAAAACAATTGATTTATTGCTTGACACGGGTGCATTTATCACGCTTATAACCAAAGAACGTGCAAAAAAGAACGGCTATAAAATAACAGAAGAAAAAGGCTGTAAAATTGCGGGTTTTAGCGAAAAAGGCTTGCTATGCGATTTGCGGATAGTGCCTAATGCAATTTTTTGCGGATTTGTCATTAAAGACGTAATTTTCGCCACGCCGCACGAGGATAACATTACAATAACGGAAGTTTTGGGTATGAACATTTTGGAAAACTTCGATTTTGGGCTAAATTTCAGCAAAGAAAAAATTTATGCAAATATTCGCGAAAAATTTGTTAGCCAAAAGGCTAAGTATCAAAGTGGTGCGGTTAGTTTGCTGGCGGATTCTCCGTTTAGGGATTTTTGTTAGGGTTATGGGAAACTAAAAAAGGGCGAATTAACGCCCCTTTTTTGGTTTGTTCCTAAACTGTTTCCAGTTCAAAACCCTCGTAAACAACAGGATACGACTTGACAAACATATACGAAAACGCACGGTAGCCGCAACATTAATCCCCAAAAAAATTTTTCAAAAAAAACTTGACAAACACGGAAAAGCATTATATACTACATTTGTAGTAAACATTTGGCAAAAACTAGTGCGTAACTTTGCACCAAAAAATCATAACTATACAGGAGGAACTATCATGCTCAAAAAAATTATCACGATGACAGCCATTGTCGCCATAATGGCGGCAGGATATGTAGGTTTCAGCTTTTTAGCGGAAACGCCGACAACCCAAGTAGTGCAAGCGGCACAGCCAGCACAAAGCGTTGCAGAAATGCAAACAGAAATTGCCGAACTTAGGGCGTTAATACAAGCGTTGCTAACCTCGCTAGGACAAACACAAGCAACACCCGTAGCACAAATATCTAGCCAGCGCGCACGAGAAATTGCAATAGAATTTACAGGCGAAGGCACAGCCTTAAGCACAAACTTATTCACAGAAGACGGCACTCTCACATTTGAGGTTGAGGTGCAACTTGCGGACAGCACACGTTACATGGTATACGTAAACGCCATTACCGCCGCCGCCACAAGAATGACAAGATTAGCATCGCCGCAACCCACAGCACCGCCAGTAGTACAAGCACCGCCAGCACCAGTAACACCAGCACCCGCACCCGCACCCGCAAACATATCTGGCAACCGCAACAATCGCCCAACAAACCCCGCAATTACCAGAGAAAGAGCCATACAAATAGCCGAAAACGATATGCGCGCCAGAGGTTTATCTGGATTTTTTGACTCGATTGAACTTGATTGGGAATTAGGGCAATGGGTTTGGGAAATAGAATTTGACAGTGCCACCCATAGAAGTGTTGATTATGAATGGTATATAAACGTTGACACAGGGGCTATTGTTCGGTTTAGAATAGATTGGTAAATTTTGAGGTTTTATTAAGTGCAACAAAATGCAAAAAGGCGAAAATTTATTCGCCTTTTTTGTGTCAAAATATGCGGGGCAAGGTTTGTTGTGGAAATATTGGGACGGGCAAATCGGAATGGGAAAACGGGCGACCGAGGACGGTCGCCCCTACAAAACGCTGACCGCCCGTTTCATTATGGTTTACCTATCACAAATTACGCACCTTAAAATCCTTTTCCGATTCGCGGCGTTGAGCCTTTTTGGCTAAATCATCACGTTTGTCGTATTGCTTTTTGCCCTTTGCCAACGCAATATCTATTTTCATTAGGCTGCCCACCAAGTACACTTTTAGCGGAACAACTGTATAGCCGTCTCTTGTAACCGCGCCCCGCAATTTATTTATTTGCGATTTGTGCAGCAACAGCCGCCGCTTGCGTATGGGGTCTTTATTGTAAATATTGCCAAATTCGTACGGGCTGATGTGCATACCGCTAATAAACGCCTCGCCATTTTCAAACACAATGTAACTTTCCTTTAAGTTGCAACGCCCAGCCCGCATAGATTTTACCTCCGTGCCAAACAACGAAAGCCCCGCCTGGATAGTCTCCTCTATAAAATAGTCAAAAAACGCCTTTTTATTTTGCGAAATAAGCCGTGTATCTTTGCCTTTTGCCATAATTAAACCTCCTCAATATAGTTGCAAATATTGTTACCGTCTTTATTATACGCAAAATTTGCAAAGTTTGCAAGCAAAAAGGCAGATTTGCAACCTGCCTTTTTGTATTTTACACTAAATTTAATCTATGGGAAAAATTGCGGGGTCAAGGGGCGAAGTCCCTTGCGGGTCCAGGGCAGCGCCCTGGCGGGTGTGGGCAGAGCCCACGGTTTTGCAGTTAGTTATCAAAAAATTCTGCTAACTGTCTATTTAATTCTTGCTGCACGGCTTCTAGGCCGTTGGCGTTAAGCCTTGCTAGATATTCTGCGCCTTGTGTTGCGGGGTTTACTGCACCTGTGGTTACAGTTGTTTGAAATTCGGCGACAACGTTACGTAAAGCAGCCATCTCGTTTATAACAGGCGTTTCGTCAAAGGAAAAGCCCAAAAATGCAGTTGGTACGCCAGCCTCGTTGTATTCTCTGAATCTATCGTAAAAATCTGCACCCTCAACATCTAGCGGTGGTAATATGAAGATGTTTCCCGTGCCGTTACGCCAGGGGTTAAACTGGGCACGCATATCAGAATCTAGCGTTATTGTTCCGTTTGCGTTGCGGGTAAAATGCAAGCCCTCAACGCCATATGTTAAAATGGTTGCTAGTTCAGGATCGGTGTACCATGCGTTCAAAAACCGCATAGCTTGCTCTTTTTGCTGCGAAAAGATTGAAATTGCATAACCCGAACCAGTTACCGAACCAGTCGATACTATCGGACTGCTCATTGGCGGAAAACGGCTGTCTCTGCCACGTTGCTGGGTTGCCAGCTCTTGGTGTCCGTAAGCGTATGTTATTGTCGAGAACAAAAAGTTTCCTGATTCTATTGCGGCTTGGTTGGCGGACGATGACTCGCCTTGTATCGCCGACAGCGGATTTATAAAGCCACGGTCAAAAAAGTAATTAAATCGTTCCAAAACCCGCATATATTCTTCGTTAAGCAGACTGGGCGTTACGGTGGGTTGCGTTGGCAAAGTTGGGTTCACGGGGTCAAAGCCAAAATGGAACACGCCCAAGCCTGTAATATCAAAGTCCGCATTACTTAACGAACGGGCGACTCCCTCGGGTGCCATCAAAAACGGAAAAACATTAGTGCCAAGCCGCTCTTGAAAAACTTCCATAGCCTCAACTAACAGCGGGTCAAATAAAGTTTCGTAACTCCAATTAAAATCGTCAAAGCTAAAGCCCAATTCTTCTAACAGTTCCACATTAACGTCCCAGGCGTACAGCTGTGCGTAATCTTTGTGGCCTGGAATGCCGTAAATGCCGCGCCCCTGCGAACCATCAGTAAGAAACCCGTCCCATAGTGCTTGCGGCACAGCGGATTGCATTCCTTCCCCAAACCATTCTATCAAATTGTATTCAGGGTTATCTAAGCGAAGAAAATTGCCACGGTTGGCGTTCGGCACATAAAATGCGTCCCAAGATGAAGTAAAAACTATGTCGATGCTTGTATCGCCTGTATCTAGTGCCATTTGTATGGGTGTGCCAGCGCCCCAATCGCCCCAAATAGGATTGATTGTAATGTTATAACCCAGTTCGGCAAGCCGTGCATTTGCCGCTTCTACAACGGCGGTGTCGTCTGCGACAGTTGCACCCATAAAAAATATTGTAATATTGGCATCTGCAAAGCCATAATTGTTTTCGTGGGTTGCCGCTTTTGGAATTTTATCAGTATTTATCGTATTTCTTCTAACTTCCGCTATGCTGCGAGACGAAACATCGCTACTGCGGGGATTGTTCGTACAGGCTGTTAATGCCACTATTAGCACTATCGCCATTAAGAAAGATATTGCCATTAAAGTTTTTTTCATTTGAAAAACCTCCCTGTTTTACGTTTTTGATTTTGTTTTATAACTACTCAATTAGTCTCCATCACAAAAATTAAAATTTTGCGGGGTCAAGGGGCGAAGTCCCTTGCGGGTCCAGGGCAGAGCCCTGGCGGGGTGTGGGGCAGAGCCCCACGGTTTTGCAGTTGTTTTAGTATAAATTTCTACTCTTTCACCGCGCCAACGGCAAGCCCAGCGACGATAAAACGTTGAAAAAAAGGATAGGCAAAAGCTATTGGCAGAACAACTAGCACACACAGAGCCATTCTAAGCCCCTCGCTAGGTAGCTGCGAAAAATCTATGTTGGCGGCTGCACCTAATAATGCGACGTTTCTGCGGATAAAGTCGACGTTTGTTTGCATTTGCATTAGCAAATATTGTAGCGGGTACAGCTGACTGTTGCGGATAAATAATAGTGCGTTAAACCAATCGTTCCAGTATGCTAAAGCGGTCAGCAACGAGATTGTAGCTATTCCAGGCTTAGCAAGCGGCACAACGATAGAAATTAAAGTTCTAAATTCGCCGCTACCGTCCAACCGTGCCGATTCTATCAGCGATTCTGGCACAGATACCTTTAGGAATGTTCGCATAAGAAAGAAGTTGAACGGGCTAACCAACAGCGGAACAATTAACGCCCAATAGCTGTCTGCCAAGCCAAGCAAATTGCGAATAACCATAACAGTAGGAGCAAGCCCGCCGCCAAAAATCATTGTAAAAAATGCGATAAAAGCGAAGAATTTTGCAAGCGGGTAATCACGGCGATACAGCCCATAAGCGTACATTGTGCAAATTATCACGCTTAACAATGTGCCGATTATTGTAACAAAAAAGCTGTTAAAATAACTGCGCCATAGCTCTGCACCAAGGTCAAAAGCCGCCTGATACGCCAGCAACGACCAACCTATCGGTGTAAACGAATATCCCATTGTAGTCAAGCTGTCTGCACTAGAAAACGAAATTATTATGATAAACGCAAACGGGATAACACACAGTAGGGCAAATCCGCCAAGTATCAAGTGCATAACTAGTTCCGATAAAAAATTTATTGAATTTATGCGCTTGCCCTTTTTTACTACACTTGGTATGTTTGATGTCATTTTTGCCGCTCCTTTCTAAAATAGTGCGTGATCAGGCTCTAATTTGCGTACTATGCCGTTTACTAGCATTATACATATAAAGCCCACCACATTTTGGAACAATCCGGCGGCGGTACTCATGCCGATATTGTTAAGTCGCTGCAAGGCACGGAATACGTATGTATCGACAACATCGGTAACGGGGTACAGCGGCCCAGAATCTAATGTTACGTTGTAAAATAAGCCAAAATCTGCGTTGAATATGCGGCCAGCACTTAATATTAGCAAAATAACTATCATCGGCTTAATGTGCGGGATTGTAACGTTCCATACTTGCTGCCATTTTGTTGCGCCGTCTATGCTGGCGGCTTCGTATTGCGTGGTGTCTATGCTGGTTATTGCTACCAAGTACATAATGCAGGAATACCCTACTGTTTTCCACAAATTGGCACTTGTTAAAATTAGCGGCCATAAAGTTGAATCCATGTACCAGTTAGTGTTTTCTGCCAGCAAGCCGTAAGTAGGTGCTAAAAAGGCAAATACAAAGTAGCTAACCACAACCCAGCTTATCACAAACGGGAAAAACATTAACGTTTGGTATAATTTCGCCATAAATTTTTTGGTAAGTTCGTTTAGCATTATAGCAAAAGCTACGGCAAAAACCATCGTAAGCACTATAAACACGGCGTTGTAGGCTAAAGTGTTGCGTATCATGCGCCACGCATCGGCAGAGGCGAACATAAACCTAAAATTATCAAAGCCAACCCAACGGCTGTTAATTATGTTGTTAAGTAAAGTGGGGTTTGGTGGGTGCGGCCTGTAATCTTGAAAGGCGATAACTATACCCGCCATGGGTATATATCTTATCAATAATAGCCATAACGCACCAGGCAACATTAGTGTAGTGATAGCAAAAGTGGTTTTATTGCGATTTATAAATTTTCGCATATTAGTCATGTTTAGCACCTCTTCCGTTAAGTTTGGGTAAAACAGCCGCTTTTTTGTATGTTTGTGGATAGCGAAATTCTGGGGGTATGCTGTGTCAACTAGTATTTTGCGAAAATTTTCTGTTTTGTGGGGATATATGTAGTCCGTGGCTAAGCGGCTGTTAATTAAATCTAATATTATGATACAACAGGCTTTCCCCTTGCGAATATTGTTGTCTTAAATGGTGTGCATTTTGTCTTTTGGGTTGATTTTGCCGTTATGTGGCGGAAAATTTTTGTTTGACTTTTCAAAAGTTTTCAGAAAATTTGCCAAAAAAATTTGCAAAAAGTAGCAAAAAATGCTAAACTAAAAGTAACAAAGGGGGTTTTCCATGAAACTTTACCTAATATTTTTTGCGGGAATGCTTTTCGCACTAGCAATAATCACGATGCTTGGCTTAACCGAGCAAGCAACTTGGATTATAGCGGCAACAATGCTTTCAACTTTTGTAATATATTATGGGTTTTTTGACAAGGAGAAAAGCATATCCTTGTTGATATTTCTTGTGAAAAACCGCAAGCCACTCCAGCAAGCCAACGAACTTGCACAAATTTTGGACAACGAAAACGATCCCGACCGTTTTTTGGCGGAACTAAGCGATTTTTTGGAGCAGCACCCGCAAATTAAAACCAAGCTGTCAAAAGAAACGAACTCGGGCAAGGCAACGGCACTATTGAATCTTGGGCAGTTTGAGCAAGCCGTGCAAATTTGGGAAAACTTGCTACCCGAAGTTGCGGGCAAAAGTACGTTTATCATGCTAGAATACAACACAAACTACAGCCTAACAGTCGCCTATTTGGAGCATGGCAACATAAACATAGAAAAAGCACAGCAATATTACGAAAATTTGCAAACGTTAATCGCCAGAAAATCCACGCCACGGCACTTGAAAAGTTCGATGGAAGAATCCCTTGCTGTGTTACAAGCACGGTTCGCCTTTGAAAACGGCGATATTCAGCCAATGCAAGCCATTTACGAAAAACTTTTGCAGGACAAATGCACCGCCCGCGAGACGGCGGACTTCAATTTTCGGCTGGCTATGGTATACGAAAAATTGGGCAATACGGCACAACAACGCTACTATTTACACGAAGTTATCCGCAATGGAAACAAATTATATTTCGCAAAAATTGCACAGGAAAAATTGGACGAATTGGATTGTGCATAATGTACATAAAAAAAGAAAGGGGGGAAAATTATGGGAGTAGAACTAGGATTTGCAGAATTTTTTGGCATACTGGGGATAAGAATGATAACTTTTTTGGCGATAGTAATCCCGTTAAGTTTGATACAGCTAACTTTGCTGTTGGTGGCAATAATAAGCATTTTACGCAAAACCAACGCACCAACCAACGAAAAAATTTTATGGCTGTGCGTAGCATTTTTTATCAGCACAATAGGCCCAATACTTTACTTTGCAATAGGGCAAAAGCAACTAGAACGGCACAACAACCCTGATAATGTTGACGAGTGGGCTAAAGGGGATAATATGTAGGGTTTGGAACGAGACAAACGAAACGGGCGAACGGGGACGTTCGCCCCTACCAACCATCAACCGCCCGTTTTTTATCCGCCCATTTTGCCACATTGTCAACCATAAACATCTCGGTAACGTGCCTTAAATTCCCCCAAAATGCCTTTCAGCAACTGCTGATAAGTCTTAGTATGACCCATACTTTTCTGTATGCGGGCATTTTCCAGCCTTGCACGATGATTCCCGCCGTCTAAATCTAGTGCTTTGCGGATTGCATTATCTGCACTGGGTAAATCGTAGTTTAGCCTGTGATATTTTGCCAGACGAATCCACAATTCTTCGCTGCCTGGGCGGATTTGCGTTGCCTTTTTTATTGCCAATATCGCGCCGTGCAAATTATCCGCCAATGCGTGAATTTCCGCCTCTTTCATGTAGCAAAATAATATCTGCTCATTTTTGCCAGATTTGCCGCTTTTTGTCAACCGTGCATTGAATTTTCCCAATGTATCCAAGGCTTTCTCAAATTGTCGCTGTAATGCGTACGTATCCGCCAAACGGAAAACATAATGTGCCTCGCTTGATACCGCTATTGCTTGCTCAAAATACGAAATTGCGTTTGGAGATTGCCCTAACTTTAGACTTAACTCTGCGCGCAAGTACAAAATATCTCCGATTGCCGATTTTGGAGCAATCGCTGTTGCACGGTTGATTGCTCGCTTGCCATCGTCCAATCGCCCTGCCGCAATTAGTGCCTCGCCGTAATTTAGCACCAGTTGCCAATTTTCCGCATCAAGCTGCAACGCCCGTGCAAACGCATCTGCCGCCTCGTTGTGGAGGTCAATCTGCATATAGGCCGCGCCCAGATTGTTGAAAACTGGGACGTTTTCGTCATATTGCAAGGCTCGCCGATACAGCGGAATCGCTTTTTCTGGCTCGCCACGTTTTGCTAGGTCGTCCGCTCGCTCTTTGTAGGTTTCCCATTCTAGCCGCTTTTCCCAGCGTTCAAAATTTGGGCGGATTGCCGCCAGTTGCGGCT
>WRKK01000320.1 GCA_009782245.1 Defluviitaleaceae bacterium
CCCGCCTGTCGGGCGGGCAGGGGACGGTCGCCCCTACGGTCGGCATTATTGTAGGGGCGACCGTCCTCGGTCGCCCGTTTTCCCATTCCGATATTTCTACAACATAAACCACAGGCAAAACAGGCAACCGCAAAGTACCAGTATCACTTAACAATAAAAAAAAATTAACAAAATTAGCGGGTCACCTGCCCGCCGGCAGGCGGGGGGCAGAGCCCCACGGTTTTGCAGTTTTTTGAATATACAGTCTTCCCCAAAAACCGAGTAGGCTCAACTTCTTTTTCGTGCCGCTTTTTTATGACGGAAATGTACAAATCGTTGCGGGCGCGGGTTGCACCTACGTAGAATAGGCGGCGTTCTTCTTCGATTTCGGCGGGTGTTTTGCTGCGTTCGTGCGGGATAAGCCCCTCGACCGCACCCACCAAATAAACGATGTCAAATTCTAGCCCCTTTGCACTGTGCATCGTGGTTAGCGTAACTCGGTTGTCGTCTGGGTTTGCGGGTTCTTGTAGATTTTTGTTTTGAATCGCCTCCTCGGCGTGTTGCATAAAATCGGCAAATTTGGGAAACTCCGCCGCCGCTTCTTGTATCTCGTTTAATATTTCGTATAAACCTATCGGGTTAATTTTCTGATACTCGCAATGGTTTTTAATGTGGGCATCGTAGCCAATTTTGTTGCGGATAAATTTTATTGCGTTCAGCGTTTTGTACTTGCGTAACGCTTTAATATCGGTAACCAGCTCTTCTATAGCACTTTTTTGGCGAACATTCAGCATCGGACTTTTCGCATAATTTGAAAAAATATCCAATTTATCCTGCCGCATTTTTTGGATAAACGGCTTGCCAATGAATCTAAATGGCTTGTTGATTATCCGCTCCACATCTTCCGCCGTGCCGATTTTGTGCGCCAGCCGCAAATACGCAAAAATATCCCGCACCATCCAATGGCTGTACACAACCGAGATTTCGTCTTTTGAAACAAACGGAATATTCGCCAGCATAAACGCATCTACAAACGCCCTAGATTGCATATTTGTGCGATAAATAATCGCTATTTCATTAAGATTCGCTTGCAAATTTTTTTCCAGCGTTTCGTCTAGCATTTTGCGGATTTGCAGGGCGATAAATTTTGCCTCGCTGTTTTGGTCGTCGTTATGCAAAATTTGCGGGTTGGGACCGTTTTTTTGCGTACCGACAATAACTTTATCGTAACGGTTTTGGTTTTTTTCTATTACCTTGTTGCTAAATTCGATAATATTGTCCGTGGAACGGTAGTTTACGTCCAATAAAATGCGTTTAGTTTGCGGATAATCTTCTGGAAATTTCAGCAAAAACTCTGGCCGTGAGCCCCTAAAACGGTAGATACTTTGGTCGTCGTCGCCGACAATGCACAAATGATGCGGCTTTGCCGATAACATTCGGATACATTCGTACTGCACTTGGTTTATATCTTGAAATTCGTCTATCATTATATATTTGAACTGGCTCTGCCAAAAAGCCAGACAATCGGGTTCGGTTTGCCAAAGGTTGTGGCACAGCGTCAGCATATCGTCAAAGTCGATTTTATTGTGTTGGCGTTTAATTTTTTCGTATTCAAAAAACAGTTCCTTAAACTGGTCTGCGGCGACTATTTTGGAGTTATACGCCGTTAAATCGTGCATTTCGTTTTTCACCAAAGAAATCTCGCTTAAAACGCTCAACAGCAGGTCATCGTCTGGCTCTATTTGGAAGTCTATCAGCAATTTTTTTACTATATTGCGGCGTTCGTTTTCGTAAAAAACGTTTTCCAAGGAATATTTATACCTGTTTCGCAGCACCCTAAAAAAAACGGCATGAAACGTGCCAAACGTACAATTCAAGCCGCCCGAAAGCAACTTAAAACGATGTTCCATCTCCGTTGCGGCGGCCTTTGAAAAGGTTATTATCAAAATTTGCTGTGGCACTATTTTCGGCTTTTTCGCCAACCGCAACGCTCTATGCGTAATAACCGTAGTTTTACCGCTACCTGGCCCAGCCAGCACCATCAAAGGCCCGTCCAAATAACTTATCGCCTGATTTTGACTTTCGTTTAAGTTCACTGTAAAATATCCTTTCTACTGCGTTCAAACAACTGCAAAACCGTGGGCTCTGCCCACACCCGCAAGGGCGCTGCCCTTTGACCCCGCAAGGAGCGCGCCCCGCCCGCCTGACGGCGGTCAGGTCCGATAGGCGGGTTCGCCCGTTTTATTCTACAATTTTGCATATTTATGCAAAACTTAACTCTCGCCAGCTATTAACACACAAGTAGGTTTGTCAACCTCTAAAAATCCGCCTGTGTAGCTTAAAGAACCTGTATTTTCGTCCCAGTCAAATATAGTTATTTTGTTGGAATTTTGGCAAGCGACTAAAATTTGGCTATTTTGCGGGCTAAATACAAAATCCCGTGGGCATTTGCCGTGGGTTGGCACGGTGTTTTCTAGTTTATGAACGCCACCGTCTTTGTTAAGCGAAAAAACTGCAATCGTGTCGCTAGAATCGCCCCTATTGGAAACTAGCACAAACTGCCCTTTTGGAGAGATTCGCACGGCGGCGCTGTCGGTGGGCGTGGCTGTTGGGCTGTTGGGCAATGTTGAAAATGGCTTGCCCCGAGCGGATAAATAGTCCGTGTTAAGCGGAACAAGCAAGTTGCCCATTTCGCAAAGCAGATACGCTATCGGCAAAGTTGGGTGAAACGCCAAATGCCGCGGCCCAGAGCCAGCGGGTGCTTTATATTGTGCCAACGCTTGCCCCTCGGGGTTTAGGACAATTACCATATCTAGCCCCAAATCGCAAACCCAAATATTGCCGTCTATGTGTTCGGCGTAGTGTGCGTGGGCGGTTTCTTGGCGTTTTGGGTATATGCGGCTGGGGGCGGCTATTGTGGTGTGGTCGATTATTTGCGATATTTCGCCTATTGTGCCGCTTGGCTGCACGGCTAATATTGCCGTTGTGCCGCTCATGTAGTGTGCCACGTACACCAAAGAACCGTCATTGTTTAACGATAAATGGCACGGAGATTCGCCGCCCGTTGTTGCTACATTTATAAAACTAAGGCTAAAATCCTTGTTTATTTTGAATGCCGTTATTTTGCCGCTTGGTTCGTTTACGGCATACAAAAAACTGCCAAACTGGCGTAAATACGTTGCTCCTGGCGCGGGATATTTTTCCAATATTTTAACATCGTCAGTTTGTTCGCAAAAATATATTTCTTCGCCGTAGCCGCTTGCATAAAAATACATTTTGGTTGCTCCATTCTTTTTGGGGGAATTAAAACCCTCTAAGTTGTGTACCTGCATAGGTCAAAAATGCTGAACTATGCAGGTTTTGTTTGGTTGCTTTCTGCTTTAGTAATTGCTGCGTATAACTTCAATATCATAGCCGTCAGGGTCGGAGATAAAATAATAAGACGGCGGAGTGCCTGGCAACCCGTACAAATCGGTTACTTTGAAACCTGCCGCTTTTTGCTTGTCGTGAAGTTCTTCTAAATTATCGGTTGCAATGGCAATGTGTCCGTAACCGTCGCCCAAATTATAGGCGGCGTGATCGTAGTTGTAAGTCAGTTCTAGTTCGTAGTGGTCGCCTGGCAGGGTCATGTACACTAGCGTAAATTTATGTTCTGGAAACTCACGACGGCGACTTTCGCTGAAATTAAACGCCTTTTTGTAAAATTCCAACGATGCGTCCAAATCCTTTACCCTGTAAGAGGTGTGTGTCATTTTCATGGCTATTCTCCTTTTTTCGGTTTATTTAGTTTTATTTTGTTGGGATATATTTTTTTGCGGTAATTGTGTCGCCAGCGTAATCGCGCAAAGTGCCAACATGGGCGGTAAAATGCGGCGTTGCGTTATGGAAGTCTATGGCGGCTTGGTCGCGCCACTTTTCTATTAGGCTAAAACTGGTCGGCTTATCCATATCCGAGTACAAATTGTACTCTATGCAGCCCTCTTCCGCCTGAGACGGTATCGCTAACTTGTCAAAAAATGCCAAAAATTCGTCTCGCTTTTCGGCGGCAACCTCAAATTGTACTAATAATACTATCATAGTAATCGCTCCTTTTTTCCTTTTGTGGAATTTTAACTTGCTACGCTTTATTGTAACATAAAATGTGGCTACGCACAACTTTTTTTGCAAAAAATCGGGCGGGTAATATTATTGTCATTAATTTGACCGATTTATATGGGACGGGCGACCGATTATGCGGGACGGGCGACCGACCCGCCTGCTGCGGGCAGGGGACGGTCGCCCCTACAATGATGCCACCCGTAGGGGCGACCGTCTCGGTCGCCCGTTTGCCCCATTCCGATATTTCCGCCCCTACAAAAGTTCAAAAAATATTTGCAAATTTATTTACCGTTCCCTAAACCGTACTCATCTGTGCAATTAAGCTTTTGCGGGTGCTGGTTAGTATAATCAAGCCCACCAAAAACACAGCTACAACGGATAAAATTGAGAAACTGGCTCTGCCTGTTATGTTTAGCATGATTGCGTATAGTGCTGGGCCTAATATTGCCGAAAATCTGCCGAAAATTTCAAAAAAGCCGAAATATTCGCCGCTTTGCTCGGCGGGGATAAGTCTGCTGTAAGTTGAGCGTGAAATTGCCTGTATTCCGCCCTGCACCGTGCCAACCATAAACGCCAAAATCCAGAACAGAACCGTTGCAGTTTCTACGCCGAAAAAGTTTTCCTCTAGTCCAAATCCCATAATAAAGCCAACGCTGCAAATGCAGAAATATATAATAATAGCCGCCGTTATTAAGTTTACGGGGTTTGTGCGTTTGCTTAGCTTGCCAAACAACAAACTAAACGGAAACGCCACAACTTGCGTTACGAACAACGCACCAATCATGCCCTCCGTGCCAAGCCCTAGCTCTGCGCCGTACGCCGTCGCCATGTTGATTACTGTGCCAACGCCGTCTATGTAGAAAAAATAGGCTATTATAAAGGCAAATACAGGCTTGTTGGCAATGATTTTTTTCGCCGTGCCAATAATTGTTGCAAACGATTCCTTAAAAAGTCCCTTTTCTGGTCTGGTTTTGCCATATTTATGGTGGACATTTTTAACGATTGGAATAGAAAACGCCATCCACCAAACAGCGGTCAAAATAACGGAAAGCCGCACCGCCAAAACAGCGTCAATGCCAAAGTTTGCCCCAAACAAAATAAGAATAATGCTGATAATAAACGGAATCGTGCTGCCACCAATGTAGCCAAACGCAAAACCCGTTGCACTAACTAAATCCATGCGGTCTTTTGTGGTAATATCGGGCAGAAACGTATCGTAAATTTGGTTGCACACCGAAAAAAAGATGTTTGCGAAAATATAACCCAACAACAACATTTGCCATTCGCTAACAAACGCAGTAAACAGCGTAAACGCGCCGCCGCAAGCCAAAAATATCACAAATAATCGCTTTTTGTAGCCTTGATAATCTATCAAAGCACCAATAAACGGCGCGGCAACGCCCACTGTAACCCGCGCGGCAACAATGCCGATTGCCCACCACATACTGCCAGGTGTGTCCTCGCCGCCAGCTATGCCAACAAAAAATGTCGGAAAAACCGCCGCCACCATTATTGTCGCAAACACCGAGTTTGCCCAATCGTAAAAAACCCAACTTTTCTCTTCCTTGCTAAACCCTTTCATCTAAAGGCCTCCTTATCTCAAGCCGTATTCGTCCAAAATTTCCATGTCTAATTGCAACTCGTGCGCGATTATCGCCGTAACATCGCATATTGTCCCCTTTAGGCTGTGAGATATATTTTTTTTTGTGTTGATTGTATTGTAAAAAATTTGAAAATTTTCGTAATTTGACGGATAACCGTGATCGCCTTTTAGCGGCTTATTGCCGAAACTATAGCCCACTTTTGCGGCTATTCCTAGCTTGCTGGGCTGTCCGCTTTCTGCTAGTTCGTCCGATGTTAAAAATCTGCCAAACCATGGCTGATTTTGCAAACCGTCAATTTTGGCGGATTTTTCCGTATCTTCTAAAATTTTTGCGTTTTTCAAAAAAGCGCTGCCGCCATTTTGCACAAAAGTATCGGGCAAAATATTTTCTAGGTTGACAACTTCAGCCACATCTAACTGCGAGTGATCCGAAAACACAATAACTGGCTTGTTTCCCCAAGATTTTAACAGTTTGCCCAAATTTTCGTCCAAGGCTTTTTGGGCGGGCTGCGTGTTGCCGTTGCCGTAACGGTGGCAAAAATCGTCATAGGCGATAAGATGCACCAAAACCAAATCCACATTTTTTTTGGGATTTTTTTCGGTTTTATCCAGTTTATCCAGCAGATTGCAAACGGCGGCGGTTGTAAAATTGTCTAAATTGGGCTGTTTTATGCCGTCCAACAGATGTTTATATTTCAAAAAAGTTTTCAGCTGGAACAACTTGCTGCCGTACTTTAGGTTGCAAATTATCTGGTTTTCGCCAGCTTGCTTGTGATATTCTGGAATATGATAATCAATTTTAGCGCCACAGCTAACAGGCCACAAAAAAGCGGCGGTTTTCAGGCGTTTTTGCTTGGCGCAATCCCAAATAGTTTTGCCATTAATCATGTTTGCCATTTGCGCCCATTCGGCGGCATCGTCGCTCCTGGTTGCGTCTGCGTAATTAGAAATTATCCCGTGGTCTTTCGGCAGTTTGCCCGTGCTTACCGTTGCATGAATGGGATACGTGCTAGACAAAAACACGGTGCTAACGGCGTTTTTGTAATATCCGTCCCGTTTTAACGCCGCTATATTGGGATAATCGGCGGCGTTGGCTGCCATTTTTTCGTAGGCAATATCGCCCACGCCGTCAAAACTGATAACTAAGATAGGCATAAAGTTTCCCCCTAATTTTTGGGTGTAAATAATTCGCATTGTTCAAAATTTTCGTCGCATTTATCGGGATTATTGCAAATTGCACTAGGCGTTGAATAGCCAAAAGTTGCCGTGATTTTTTCGTTGTAAAACTTGCACGATTTGCATAATGCGGTTATTTCTTGGCTGGCTGTTTCAGATTGTAGAGATTGCCCAGTTTGTGCGGGTTGGTCATTATTTGACTGGCTTGTTGCCATTATATAGGTGTTAAAAAGTTCTAAAGTCGTTTTTTTCACAGTTTTTAGGTCTCCTTTGCGTATTTTAGATAGTATAACATAAAAATTTATTTTTGGGAAATTTTTTGCAGGTATGTTATAATAAAAATAGAACAAACCAAAAACAGAAAGGGCTGTGCAACATCTGCGTACACTTTTATTGAAATATTGGGGATTAGACGGGACGGGCGACCGTCCCCTGCCCGTCCGGCAGGCGGGTCGGTCGCCCGTCCCATCTGGTTTGCAATATTTCAATAAAAAGTGTACGCAGGTGAGACACGGAAAAATTAAAATGATACAAAATATACTGCAAAGTCCGCAATACGGCTTTCTCCGCACAAACCCTGTGTTAGGCGGCAACATAATATTTTTAACATTAGGCGGAAGTTACGCATACGGCACAAATGTTCCCACTAGCGATGTTGACGTGCGCGGCGTGTGCCACAATACAAGGCAATCGCTAATTGGCTTTACTCCATTCGAGCAATTTATCGACAACCCAACCGATACAACAATCTACTCATTCAACAAGTTAATCCACCTTTTAATCTCGTGCAACCCTAACACGATTGAAATTTTGGGCTGCAAACCCGAGCATTATTTTATGCAAACAAAAACGGGCACACAACTTTTGGCAAACCGCAAACTTTTTTTGTCAAAAAGGGCGGTTCGCTCTTTTATGGGATATGCGAACGCACAGCTAAACCGCTTGCAAAATAATTTGGCAAGGTTTACGCTACAGCAATCCGAGCAGGAGGAGCATATTAAGCGGTCTATCGATAGTGCAATGCTGGGTTTTGAAGATAGATATAAAAGTTTCAAAAACGGCAGCATTGTTTTGACAACCGATATTTCCCAAAAAGCCGACTTTGACACGGAAATTTTTATGGATATAAATTTAACGCACTATCCGTTGCGGGATTTTGTCTCTATTTGGAGCGAAATGAGCAGTATTATAAAGGAATACAGCAAACTGAACCACCGCAACAAAAAGAAAACGGACGAAAAACTGGATAAACACGCCATGCACCTAGTTAGGCTATATTTAATGTGCTTGGATATTTTGGAAAAACAGGAAATTATAACGCACCGCCAGCAAGATTTACCGCTACTAATGGACATTCGCAACGGAAAATATCGCAATCAAAACGGCACATACAACGCCGCATTTTACGATATTTTGCATAACCTAGAAAAACGCCTAGAATACGCCAAAAACAACACGGTTTTACCCGATAAACCCAACTTAAAAGCAATCGAAGCCTTTGTTATGGCGGTAAATCAGCAAAAATTAGCGGATACAAATTCGTAAAAACTTTAACAAAAAATGAAAGGTTGACAAAAATGAAAAACAGAGTATGTATAATAGTTTTGGACAGCGTGGGAATCGGCGAAATGCCCGATGCCGCCGAGTTTGGCGATGCTGGCACACACACGCTAGGAAACATTGCAAAACAGCAGGGCAAGCTAAATTTGCCCAATTTGTACGCAATGGGCTTGGGAAACATTGAAAACAGCCAATTACCAGCGGTTGCCGCACCAACAGCGGCATACGGCAAAATGGCAGAAAAAACCAAGGCAAAAGACACAACCAGCGGTCATTGGGAACTTGCGGGGATTATCATGGAAGAGCCGTTTCGTACGTTCGCAAGTTTTCCGCAGGATATAATGGATAAGTGGCTAAAATTGGCAAATTTGGCGGGATTTTTGGGCAACAAGGCGGCATCTGGGACGGCGATAATTGACGAATTGGGCGCAGAACACATGAAAACGGGGCTACCAATCGTGTACACTTCGGCGGATTCCGTTTTTCAGGTTGCCGCCCACGAGGAAATTATCAAAATACAGGATTTATACCGCATTTGCGAGGTTGCCCGTGAAATATTGGTTGACGATTATCAAGTTGGGCGAGTTATCGCGCGCCCGTTTGTGGGCGAACCTGGCAGTTTTTCACGCACCAAAAACCGCAAAGATTACGCCGTCGAGCCAATTTCTGATACAATTTTGGACGCACTTGTGGCGAATGGGCAAAATGTGCTGGGCATAGGCAAAATAGAGGATATTTTTTGCAAACGTGGCGTAACGCACATAAATCACACAACAAACAACGTTGACGGAATTTCCGCGACAATACAGGCATTAAAAGCCACCGAGGACGATATAAGCCTAATTTTTACCAATTTGGTTGACTTCGATATGCTTTACGGGCATCGCAACAACGCAGCGGGTTATGCCGCCGCCTTGGAATACTTTGACGAACGTTTGCCAGAAATTTTGGCGGCAATGCAGCCCACCGACACGCTTTATATCACAGCCGACCACGGTTGCGATCCCACTTACACGCAATCCACCGACCACTCCAGAGAATACGTGCCAATTTTGGCGTACGGTGCAAATATCTCGCCGCAAAACCTCGGCACACGAGCCACTTTTGCCGATTTGGCGGCTGATGTTTATTTTCGTCTAATTGGCAAAAATTGGGGGATTGGCGAAAAGTTTTTCTAAATAATTTGGCGATATTGGCGATAATCGAAACGGGAAAACGGGCGACCGTTTATCCCCAACAATTTACGCCCGTTTGCCCTAACCAATTTCACACCTCAAAATTGGCGTTTTCTTTTTTTTCAATAAATTTGACACAATCCAAATTTTCCGCTAAAATAAATCTATCAACAAAAAATTCCAACAAAACCTACCACCAGAAAGGAGATTTCTCATGTTTGGCAAAAATAAAAAATCCCAGTACATAGCAAAACGTGCCGCTTATTCGCCAGACCAAAACATCATGCCAACTTTTTCAGCAAGTTCCGCAAAAAAATTTATACTAAAAAAAGCCCTTTATTCCAAGCGGTTTTTGGCTTTTTTCATTGCCTTTACTGTAGTAATTGCCTATATCGCCCTCGATGCCTTTGCCGCTGGCGGTATTGTGATAGATGTCAACCGTGATAGAGATGTAACGATAAACGCCAGCCCCGATATTGCCTACAACGTGGGAAACAGCGGCGGCGGCACACGTGGGCCAATCACGATAACGCTAACCCCGCCAGACGGCACGGCGCTTAACGAGACGGACATCGTGGTAAACGTCCCGCGCGGCTGGGGCTACGAGGTAAGAAATGCGGAAACCGTGATAATAACGCCGCCAAGCGTGGTCGCTGGCTGGGATAGGAATCCGCTGGTAACAATTCCAGGGTCGGGGCTTAACCAAGACGGCACGATAATTCGCATACCGTTCACGCCCGATGCGGGCGATCCGCCGTTCAACACGGCAAACGACCCAAACTATGAGGGCAGAGACATAGATGTTGTGCACCCGCCAAATTGGAATTATTGGTTTGAATGGGACGGAGACACGCTAGTTTTAGTGCTTGTTTCGCTTGACGACCTTGATTATATCAACCCGCCCGAGATAGGTATGCTGTGGGCTGGATTAACGCATATTACGGGGCGGCGTGTTGCAGGGGCAGAAGTTACGGTAATTTTGCCAAGCGGCACGGAAGTAATTGTGCCGCCCAGCGGAATCGCCTCGTTTGACGGCATTGGCGAGTTTGACTTTGAGGGAATTATTACTTTGTCCGATTTGGTTGACGATTTGGATATTTTGGAAGACGAAGAACTTGAAGACGGTGAAGAAATTGACGAAAACGGCGGAAACGTTGACGGCGAAGACGAAAACGAAACCGAAAATTCCGCCGAAAACAACGAAAACGGCGAAAATATTGACGGCGAAGACGAAACCGAAAATTCTGCCGAAAACAACGAAAACGGCGGAAATTTTGACGGCAAAGACGAAAATAATGAAAACAGCGAAAATATTGACGGCGAAGACGAAAACAACGAAACCGAAACTCCGCAGCCAACAATAAGAATGTTTTCGTCCCCAATAAGGTTAGCCGCCATGCTAGACGACACATTTTTGTCAACCTTAAATGTTGGCGGCCGCCATGTGATTTCGCAAATGCCAAACAGCGAGCCTTGGACACTACACATAATAAATTACACGCTACACGAGGGCGACATTGTGCAAGCCACGCAGTCGTTACTTGGGTTGACAAGCATGGAAACGGAAAAGGAAGTTTTGGACATTGTGAGCATAATGCTAGGAATGCCGCAACCAACGGCAACGCAACCACCAACATACGATACCGAAACAATCGCAATTTTGCCGCCGCTCGAAATTGAGGAACTGGAAGAAGAGTTGCCACCAACGCCGCCGCCAACTCCACAACCAACGCCGCAACCCACGCCAACACCGCAACCAACACCGCAACCAACACCGCAACCAACCCCAGAACCAACCCCAGAACCAACACCAGAACCAACACCAGAGCCAACCCCAGAGCCAACACCAGAACCACCGCCAGAGCCCACACCAGAACCAACGCCAGAGCCAACCCCGCAACCAACGCCAACACCAACAGAAGAACCAGTTATTGCGGCAGTCGCCGAAGAACCGCCGCCGCCGCCAACACAGCTTATTTTGGATAATCACAATCAGCAATTTTCGCTAAACATTAACACAATCGCAAACAACGGCGGCTTATATATCGATGAAAACCATATCCCGTGGATATTGAACGGGCAGGGCATACCAATAATCGACACAAGCATTTTGCCCGAAAACATAGGAATTGTGCAGAACGAGCATGGTTTTAGGCTGTATAGTTCCGCGCCAGGGGATATTGTGCAAACCGTGCAAAACGGCTATAACCAAGGTGTTCACGATGACAACGGCAATTTGCTTGCGGTGTACATCGGCATTTACACCGTCGCATATAACAGCGAAGTTCGTTTCTTGCGAGATATGGGGATTCCGCTGGGTGCGTTTATGTTTGACACAACTGTTCAGCCGCAAACGCCGTGGTGGCTTTGGTTGTTGCTTGCTCTGCTGGCTTTGTTGCCGTTTTTGCTGTTTTCGCTATTTGGTCGGCAGCAGGTTGTTGTAAAATTTGTGATAAAAAACGACAAGCCGCCGTATTACCAGTTTATACGCCGTGGTGCAAAAATTGAATATCCGCAAGAAATACAACGTCAACATTTTCCAATAAAATCGTGGTATGTTGAAAATAAAGACGGCGACCTTGAAAAATGGGATTTTAATAATCGGGCTACTAAAAATATTGCACTTTATGCCGAAAGTTCCCATGTTAGCGAGACGGAATCGTTGCAGAATGACTATTATGGCTTTGACTTCGGGTTTGTGGCGGAATAGGCTAGTTTTTAAGACCTTAGACCTTGGCTTTTTGCCAAGGTTTTTTTGCGGGTTTTTATTTTTGATATACTCGAAAACTTAAACGATTTGTAGGGGGACGGGCGACCGTTCACCTGCGTATACTTAAGCTAAAATCGGAGGGGCAAACGGGCGACCGAGGACGGTCGCCCCTACGGGGACGCATATCGTAG
>WRKK01000321.1 GCA_009782245.1 Defluviitaleaceae bacterium
AAAAAAGTGGGCCTGATTTTTTGAGGGTAAATAAGTTCAAACCCGTGGGGCGCTGCCCCACACCCCGCCAAGGGCGCTGCCCCTGGACCCCGCAAGGAGCGCGCCCCTCCCGCCTGCCGGCGGGCAGGTGACCCGCTAATTTTTTTAAGAATGTTAAACGGAAATTGTGCATATTTTTTGAGTTTTCGTAGGGCATTTTAGGAATGGGATATTATCTGCTAATTGTGGCTTTCGGGCGGATAATATCCGCCCCTACCTGCCCACTCGGCAAGGCGGACGGGAAAACCACCGTAAATTTAACCACCACAGCATCAACTTAACACTAAAAAACATTGAAAATTTTAGCGGGTCACCTGCCCGCCGGCAGGCGGGAGGGGCGCGCTCCTTGCGGGGTGTGGGGCAGAGCCCCACGGTTTTAGCAAGTCTAACAAAGAAAGGGTTTTTCAAACATGAACCACGAAACTGTTGCGGTTTTGAGCAACCAAGAAATAGCACCTAGGGTTTTTGAGATGATATTGCAAACGCCCAATTTTAGTGTGGGCAAACCTGGGCAGTTTGTTATGCTTTATCCGCAAAATGCTGGAACGCTGTTGCCGCGTCCGATTAGCATATGCCGCCAAACAAAAAATATTACTATGCTGGTTTACAAAGTTTTCGGCGGCGGCACTCGATATTTGTCAACCTTAAAACAGGGCGACAACTTGCCGATAATGGCTCCGCTGGGCAATAACTTTAGTGCAAAATCCCATAAAAAAGTGGCGTTGGTGGGCGGCGGAGTAGGAATACCACCAATGGTATTTTTATACGATACCTTGCAGGAGACATCGCCAAACACCGAAATTGACGTGTTTTTAGGCTTTAAGGATACGCATTTTTTGACGACAATGTTCACAAATGCAAACCTGTACATAGTCTCCGAAAACGTGGACGCTCTTAACGCCTTTCAAAACGCCAGCGGGAACGTTTATCCCAAAAATGGCAACGTGCTAACTTTATTGAATAATTATGCACAACAATATGACGAAATTTACGCTTGCGGCCCAAAACCCATGCTGCAAGCACTTTGTGAATACGCCAAACAAAAAAATATCCCGCTCCAGGTTTCGTTGGAGGAGCGAATGGCTTGCGGCGTGGGCGCTTGCGTGTGCTGCGTTGCAAATACCACCAGCGGATATGTGAAAATATGCTGCGATGGCCCTGTTTTTGATAGTGATAAGGTGGTGTTTTAGGTGGACAAAAAAGATTTGGCAGTAAATATTGCGGGTGTTGTGCTGAAAAACCCCGTAATAACGGCATCTGGCACGTTTGGCAGCGGAAAAGAATATAGCAAATTTGTTAATCTTAACGAATTGGGCGGAATAACCGTAAAAGGCGTATCTCACGAGCCATGGACGGGCAACCCGCCGCCGCGCGTCGCCGAAACTTACGGCGGAATGCTAAACAGCGTTGGCTTGCAAAACCCTGGTGCCGCCGCATTTATAGCGGAAGATTTGCCCTTTTTGCGGCAATACGACACAAAAGTTATCGTAAATTTGTGCGGTCATTCTTTGGACGAATACATCGCCGTTGCACAGGATTTTAGCGGCGTTTCGGGCGTTGACTTGTTCGAGTTGAATATATCTTGTCCCAACATTGAAAAAGGCGGAATGTCGTTTGGAACAGACCCCGCAACCGCCGAAAAAGTAACCGCCGCCGTTAAACCATACTTAAAAGCCCCGCTGATTGTTAAGTTAAGCCCAAATGTAACCGATATTGTCGCTATTGCAAAAGCAGTCGAGGCGGGCGGCGCGGACGGCGTTTCGCTAATAAACACGCTTGTCGGCACAAAGATAGATATATACAGCCGCAAACCTGTGCTGGCTAACGTTTTTGGCGGGTTGTCTGGGCCAGCAATAAAGCCCGTTGCGGTAAGAATGGTTTACCAAGTGTACAAAAACGTGAAAATTCCCATTATTGGAATGGGCGGCATTATGACGGGCGAAGATGCCATTGAGTTTATAATGGCGGGTGCAACGGCGGTTGCTGTCGGCACGGCAAATTTTATTAATCCGACCGCCACAACCGAAATAATCGCCGAAATAGCGGACTTTATGCAAAGTCAAAATATAAAAAATATAAACGAAATGAGAGGGGTAGTATAATGAGTAAATCCCAAAATAACCCACAAATAGAGCAAATTTTAACCGATTGCGAGGCAATTTTGCACGGGCATTTTTTGCTAACATCGGGCAGACACGGAGATATTTATATGCAATGTGCCAAAGTACAGCAATATCCCAAGCACATGGAACTTATCGCCAAAACGATTGCCGAGGGTTTCGCAAACGAACAGGTTGACATAGTAGTAGCACCCGCCGTTGGCGCAATAGTTTTTGGCTACGAACTAGCACGGCAGCTAGGCGCAAAGGCAATATTCGCCGAACGCCAAGACGGCAAAATGACCCTGCGGCGCGGTTTTGAGATTCCGCAAGGGGCAAAAGTTATCGCCGCCGAAGACACGATAACAACAGGCGGCAGCATTTTAGAAATAATAGAAATAATCCGCCAAAACAACGCAACCTTGCTAGGCACAGCATCAATAGTAGATCGCACGGGCGGCGAAATTGATTTGGGTGCAAAATTGGTTTCGGCGTATTCCAAAAAAATTATTTCCTATACAGCAGAGGAATGTCCGCTTTGCAAGGCTGGAGAGCCTATTGTTAAACCTGGGAGTCGGAATGTTAAGTAGTGGGAGAGTTGAAATTGTGGGCGACAGGCAGATGGGTCGGTCGCCCGTCCCCCTATAAATAAATTGAGTTTTCCACCCCCCAAAAAAGGCACTCCGCAACCGCAAAGCACCTTTTTATATTTTTCATATTTTCGCCACACTCTCAACTTTTCCCATTAAACCGATTCATAGCCCGTTCCGCACCGTCTGCCAAAAATACCGCAACGGCATCGCCAGCCTTGGTAACGCCGTCTATCATGGCGGTGTGTTCTTCTGGCTTAAAGCGGCTTAGCACAAAATCGTATAACGCCCATTGTTCGGGCTTTGGACCTACGCCGATTCTTATACGGGCGAAATCTTGGGTGCCTAGCAGTTCGATAATGTTTTTTAAGCCATTCTGCCCGCCCGCGCTGCCACGTTCTCGCACACGAATACTGCCCAGCGGTAGATTAACATCATCGCATATAACCAGCACGTTGGCTGGCGTTAGCTTGTAAAAGTTCAACACGGCTTTTATGCACTCGCCGCTACGGTTCATGTAGGTTAGCGGCTGTAGTAACGCAATTTTTTTTTCGGATATTAAGCCAAATCCCATAACACCTCGGTGTTTTGCCCTGTTTACCTTGATATTGTGGTCAAATGCCAACTTGTCAATCGTTTCAAAGCCCACGTTGTGCCGTGTGCCTTTGTAACGCTCTTCTGGGTTGCCTAGCCCGACAACTATCGTGGTGCATTCCTCGGGCGGTCGTCTGCGGAAAAACATTAAAGTAACCCTTGGTCAAACAATGCCGATATTGGCGTACCCTTGTGAATACACTCAATGGCGGCGGCGAAATATTCCGCAACTGACAAAATTTCCATGTTTTGGGGACGCTTGTAAATTGGCACGTTTATTGTATCTAGCACCAGCAGTTTGTCCAAACTAGAACCCTCGATTTTTTCCTGGGCGTTTTCCGAAAGTACCGCATGGGTTACGCAAGCAAAAACCGCCTTTGCACCCAAATTTTTTACCGCCGTTGCGGCATTTATTAATGAGCCGCCCGTTGCGATAATGTCGTCCAGCAAAATCACGTTTTTGCCCTTTATGTCCTCGCCGCCGATAATGTTGGTTATCTCGGAAACATCTGGGCGTGGGCGGCGTTTGTCAACTATCGCCAGCGGCAAATTTATCTGCTCGGCAAAATTACGCACCCTCGCAACCGAACCCATATCTGGCGAAACTGCCATAAAATCGCCCAATTTGCTTAAGTGCTTGCGAAAATAATCCACAAAAATATTTGTACCGCGCAAATGGTCAACAGGAATATCAAAAAAACCCTGTATTTGCGGTGCGTGTAAATCCATGGAAAGCACTCTGTCCGCACCCGCCGAGGTTATCAAGTTGGCGACCAACTTGGCACTTATCGGTGCGTGTGAGCGGTCTTTGCGGTCTTGCCGCGCATAGCCAAAATAGGGAACAACCGCCGTTATACGCCCCGCCGAAGCCCGCCGCAGAGCGTCCGTCATAATCAGCAGTTCCATTAAATTATCATTTACGGGATAAGAGGTGGGCTGAATAATGAAAACGTCAAGCCCACGGACGGTTTCGTCAAAACGGACGTAAGTTTCGCCGTCCGCAAAACGGACAACGGTGGAATCGCCCAACGGGCTGTCTAAATAAGATGCAATCGCCTCGCCCAGCGGCGGATTAGCGTTGCAGGCAAAAATTTTAATATCACCAAAAGCATAATAATTTTTATTTAGCAAAATAAAATCCTCCTAAACAAGGGTATCATCTGTTAATAAATCATCATCTATCAGTTCTTCCACGTCCAGATCCTTGTCAAACTGCTCTGCTAGGCTAGGATCGGCGGGTGTAAAGTTGTCCGCTTGGGCTAGTTCTTCAAGTTCTTTCATGCCGTAGTGCTTACGGGCGGCGTTTTCTATTTCGTGTGCCAGGGCGGGGTTTTCTTTGATGTAATTTTTGGCGTTTTCTCTGCCTTGCCCCAGCCGAGTGTCCCCGTACGAAAACCACGAGCCGCTTTTTTGCACAATATCCAACGATGCACCGATGTCCAGCATATCGCCAAATTTAGAAATTCCCTCGCCGTACATAACGTCAACTTCGCAGGCCTTAAACGGCGGTGCAACTTTGTTTTTGGTAATTTTGATTTTTGTGCGGTTGCCAATCAGCACGTCGCCTGTTTTTATCGCCTCGGCACGGCGTATATCTATGCGAACGGACGAATAGAATTTCAGCGCCCGACCGCCCGTTGTGGTTTCGGGGCTGCCGTACATAACGCCGATTTTATCGCGCAACTGGTTAATAAAGATAACGATGCACTGCGACCGAGCCGCCACGCCAGCCAGCTTGCGCAACGCTTGCGACATAAGCCGCGCCTGAACTCCCACGTGGCTTTGTCCCATTTCGCCCTCAATTTCGGCTTTCGGCACAAGTGCCGCCACAGAATCCACCACAACAATATCGATTGCGAAAGAACGCACCAACGATTCGCAAATTTCCAGGGCTTGTTCGCCGTTATCTGGCTGGGATATGTAGAGTTCGTCAATGTTTACGCCCAATTTTTTTGCATAACTTGGGTCAAGGGCGTGTTCGGCATCGACGTAACTTGCGACACCGCCCAATTTTTGCACCTCTGCGACAACGTGCAGGGCAAGCGTGGTTTTGCCCGAGGATTCTGGGCCATAAATTTCAACGATACGCCCACGGGGCATTCCGCCCACGCCAAGAGCGGCATCAATGCTGATAATTCCCGTTGTAACCACAGGAATATCCATATTAGCCATTTCGCCCATTTTTATTATTGCACCTTTGCCGTGTGCCTTTTCTATCTGCGATAACGCGCTAGATAGCGCCTCTTCCTTGGAGGAGAGCGAACCGTCCTCTTTCGGAGCTTTTTTCTTTTTTGCTGCTACTGCCATAATCTTCTCCTTTATGATTTTATTGGTTTACAAAAGTTTGCCAGCTGTAATTTGGCAAATTTGCCGTGTTTTTGTGCTGAATTACAAAAGCAAAACTTTTTTCATTGTACCAATTATATCACAAAAATATTTTGTTGTAAATTTTGTAATTTTGCAAATTTTGCGGGAAGACCCCAATTAAAGCTGAAATATACGCAAGAGCAGGGCAACCGCAAGGATTGCCCTTGCCCGATTTTTTTTCATAATAGTCAATTTTATCGCATTATCCACATTTAACTACATTGTGCCGTCAAACAGCATTCCAATATTCATTAATTGGCTAAGTTGTGCGGTTTGCCGTGCGTTAAAGTTGAACATAGAGTTATTAAACGGGTTTTCCGTTTGCACAAACGAACCTGGGTTACGTGCCGCATCGCCAGAAATACGGGCTAAACGGTTCATAAAACCAGAATTACTGCCAACTCTATCACGGTTGACAAAACGCTCCAGGTCGCCATTTTCGGCGGCGGCTGCCATTCTGTCCTCGTCTATCTGCATAAAGCCGTCCCGTCCAGTAGAAATGCCCAATCGGTTAAGCGAAACGCCCGAAGAACGTGCTAAATTGGATAACTCTTGTTGCAGTCTGCCGTTGCTTGCGCCTGACCGTGCCGCTGTAAGCAGGTTGTTAAACGAGTTTACCATATGTCTAAAAGCGTTGATTTGGCGGGTTTCGTTGCGACCTTGCGTAATGTCAACTGTGCCTACGCCCTCTAATTGGGCAGTTATGCCAGATCCTATGTTTACCTCGTTTGTTCGGGAGGTTTGCACAGTACCTGTAAAGCCACGGTTTACCCTAAATTGGGCGTTTTGGGCTTGTTGGGTTATGTTGTTTACGCCCAAAGTGTTTGCCACGTTGCCCGTGCCGCTTACGGTAAAGTTGGGTTGTCCGCTGTTTGCCACGCCCGTCTCGGACGATTGGAACACTAACGATGTTGTGCCAGCGGCGTTATCACGGCTAACGGTTGCAGTAACGCCCAAATCACGGGAGTTTACCGCAGTAGCTATGCGTTGTTGCACCGTTTGCACGGTATCAGTGGAAGAAACGTTGAAGTTAAAGTCAAATTGCCGCCCGTTCATATTCAGCGAAATCGTATTAGCACCCGCACTAAAGCCAGCAGAGGTAGCCAAAGTGCTAGTGTTAAAGGCTCTGCCCTCGTTGCGTTGTGCCGTTGCCAGCTGCAAAACTTCCACCGACATATTGCCAATATTGGCGTTACGCAGCCTATTAGAATCCACTTCTTGTATACTTAAAATATCGGTATCGCTAGATTCCGCCAATATCATGCCAAATGGCGAATCGGCATCTCTGCCCAAGCCACGCATATTGTTAAGCGAGGCGACCATCATATCGGCATTTTGCCGCAAAGACAGTAGCATATTCCTAAAATTAGCCGATGTATTGGCATTATTAGCACCAAAAAGTCCGCCAGAACCCGCCGTGTTGCTACTGCGGCTAGTAGTAGACAATAAACCTACCATGCTGGCGTTGTTATTGACTCTTGTCATATTAAAACTGGTGTTTAAGTTCATAAAAAATCCTCCTGAAAACTAAATTAATCAATAAATTAATTACATATTTATATCGGCAGTTTGGGGAAATTTCTTTAGTTAATTTTTGGGTTTTTTGGGGGGTGTGGCAAAGTAACTTCAAAACTGTGTTGTAAAAAAATTATTATAAAATCACTTGACATTTTTCCAAAAATATGCGATAATAGATTGTTGTTCCGAGTAGTAAACTACGAGGCAACATAATAGGCTTGTTTTATCACAAAATATAAAAGCCTAAATACATAAAAGAAATGAGGTTCACAAAATGAACAAAAGGGGAATTTTTGCGGTATTATTATCCGCAATAATGCTGGTTTCGTTTGCTACCCCAACTGTGTATGCCGCCACCGCTAGAATAACCATCGATAGAATAGACGGCAGAAATGCGGATTTATACCGCAACAACACAACAAATGCCACAAGGCCACGTGCAAACAACCGCATAAACACAGGCGACACACTTATCACGGGTGCAGATACTGATATTTACTTAAATATCGGCGATTCTTCGTTGCTGAAAATGGACAACAACAGTACCGCTAGTTTTGCTCTGGCAAACGATTTAGTTGCAGTAACTTTGCAGGAGGGCAACATTTTTGTACAAGCAACCGACCTAGCTGTGGAAGTACAAATTGGCGATGTAGCCATTTCTGCCCAAGATGCGATATTTACGATAGGGCATTTTGCGGAAAACACGCTATATATAGCAATGCTTGCAGGTAGCGGCGAAATTGGCGGCGTTGTATCATTTAACGCCGAAAGATTGGACGCTCCGTTTGGCACATTAAGAGAAGGGCGAATATTAACTGTTTGGCAAAATTCACATGAACCAGAAATATCTGGGGAATTTGTGGACGGCGTTTTTATGATTGAAATTGAAAGAAATTTAACAATCAGCGAGATATTTTTAGAGGAACTCGACCAGTTTACTTTGCAGGAAATATCTACCAACAGTCAGCATTTACTGACAAACAGCGGTTTTATTACAGAGGAAACATTGCAGCAAATTTCGCCGCTATTGGGAGAATCTTCCGTTGCGGCAACTTCGGCAAATAGCCGCAGTATGCTAGAGGCCCGTGAACGTTGGCAATCCGCACGGCGAAACAGGCTTATAGAAGAAAGAGAACTGCAAAACAACCAAAATAATTATGTTGACACCTCGGAACCACAAACGCCCGAACCTATGGGAACAGCACCACCATCAATACCAGAAGAGCCAGAAGAACCAGAAGAACCATACGAGCCAGAAGAGCCAGATTATCCTGAACTTGGCGGCGGCGATGATGACGACTTCCCAGTTTGGGGCGGCGATAGCGGCGACGACGGCGATTTCCCAGTTTGGGGCGGCGATAACAGCAACGGCGACGACGATTTCCCAGTTTGGGGCGGCAATGACAGCAACGGCGACGACGATTTCCCAGTTTGGGGCGGCAATGACGGCAACGGCGACGATTTCCCAGTTTGGGGCGGCTGAAAATATTGCTGTAACTTGGGGCGGAAAAAAATTTCACTATCATTAACTTAGGCTGTATTGTAGGGGCGACCGTTTTCTCGTGTCGCCCCACCGGCGTACACTTTTATTGAACCATTGGGGATTAGACGGACGGGCGACCGTCCTCGGTCGCCCGTTTGCCCCTCCGATTTTAGCTTAAGTATACGCAGATGCCGTGTCACCCCTACAATAAACCCAACTACTAGCTGACATTCGTAATCTTCAACTATAACACTCCACAATCTCGCCAAAATACAAATAATGAAAATCCTTTTCATAAAATTGCCTAACAAACGGGGGCATTAAACTGCCCTCTAGCTGTTGAGTTAGGTTAATTTTGCATTCGTAGTATAAATCGCAGCCTTGTATTATTGGGCTTGCAACGGTTTTTGCATCTATAAAGGTAACAATTTCGTTTTTGGCTATGTCTCTGCCCGATTTTGTGCCGCAAATGCTTAGTTCTTCCTTTAGCTTGCCGTCAAAGGGTATGCTGATTGTAAAACTATCCGCCGATACGTCCAATACGTCCTTTGTGTAGCGTTGCGGACGCACAACCGTTATAAAATGCGGCTTTGTCCACATAAACCCTACAAACCCCCACGATATTGTCATGGTGTTTACTGTGTTTTCGGTATTTTTTACCGTTAAAAATCCTCCTGTGCTTGACAGGTTTTGCATTCCTTTTTCCAATGAAAATGTGAAATTTTCCATTATGCACCTAGCTTTCTTTTTTGGCTCTTTTTGGCCTTTTTTGACATTTTTTAACTGCCCTCTATAGACACAACGCAACTTCTCATGCTGCCCGTGTTAATTTTAACCTTTTCCATTTCGCCTGGAGCGACAACTCGGCGTTTTACCGTTTTTATCACGGTTTCGCCGTCTTTTACGGTTGTTGTTGCCCTGCGATACACATCTTTACTGCGGAAAAGCAACTCTACATCTTGGTTTGGTTGCACAAAGTTTGGCGAAACGTAGCTAACGCCGTTCCCCGCTTTTACCGCTATTTTGCTGGCTTGGGATATTTTTGTGCCATTTTTAATAAAATCAACCGCCGCCGCACCCGCTCTGTATGCCTCTAGCGTTACATCGTCGGCTAAATCGTGGACGTGCAGAACGTTTCCGCAGGAAAAAATCCCCTCGATATTGGTGGACAAATCGCTATTAACGACCGCACCGCCCGTTATCGGCGAAAGCTGAACGCCCGCTTTTTTGGACAGTTCGTTTTCTGGGATAAGCCCAACCGACAAAAGTAGCGTATCGCAAGGGATAAACTCCTCTTGGGAGTAAATCGGCGTACGAAACTCTTCCACGGGGGCAACGTAAACGCCCGTTAGCTTGTAATTTTCGCCCACAATGCGGGTTACAGTATGGGATAAATACAGCGGGATATTATAATCGTCCAAACATTGCACAATGTTGCGTTTTAGCCCAGAAGAAAAATCGTTGAGTTCGTAAACGCCCAAAACTTCAGCACCCTCCAGACTCATGCGGCGCGCCATTATAAGCCCAATATCGCCAGAGCCGAGAATTACAACCCGTTTGCCTGGCACAAAACCCCGCATATTAACCAGCGCCTGCGCCGTTCCCGCCGAAAATATGCCACGCCCGCGAAAACCTGGTATACGCAACGCACCCCGAGTACGCTCGCGGCAGCCCATTCCCAAAATAACGGCGTTTGCCTGTACTTGTTTCGCGCCATTGGGCGAAACGTAAGTAACCAAGCGGTTTTCGTCTAAATCCGTTACCATTGTGTTGTTCATAAAAGTAACGCCCAAATCCAAGGCACGGTCTATAAGGCGTTGGGCGTATTCTGGGCCTGTTAGTTCTTCGTCAAATATATGTAAGCCAAAACCGTGATGAATACATTGGTTAAGAATGCCGCCCATGTGGCTGTTGCGTTCTAATATACAAACCTCGGCTAAGCCCTGCTCTTTCGCCTTGATAGCGGCGGAAAGTCCCGCTGGGCCGCCGCCAATTATTAACAGCTCCATATTTTTTCCTCGCTTAATCCTAGTTCATTTTGCAGAATATCGGTTAATTTTAGTGAGCAAAACCCGCCCTGGCAACGCCCTGCTTGCGAACGAGTGCGGCGTTTTATTGCATCTAAATTTTTTGCACCAACTGGTCGGCGTATTGCGTCTATAATGTCGGCTTCGGTTACGGTTTCGCAACGGCAAACAATATGCCCGTATTTTGGGTTTTTGGCGATAAGTTTCTGTTTTTCGGCAAAGGAGAGTTCGCCAAAACGTTGTATTGCCGTTCTTGTTGGCGTGTGATTGGCTTTTTGGGCGGGTTGTAGCCGTTTTGTAATAAAATCTGCCAACATTAGTGCTATTGCTGGTGCGGCGGAAAGCCCAGGCGAATCTATACCAACAGCATTAACAAAACCCGCAATCGGTTCGTTTATCACAAAATCTTTAGAAGAATGTTTGGCACGAACGCCCGCAAAAGTGGTAATATTGCCGTTTATCGGCAAGTTTTTAACGGCGGCGGCGGCTTTTTCTAAAACTTCCGCCAAACCTTTTCTTGTGGTTTTTACGTCCTCGGGTGCGGTAAAGTCGGTTTCTGGCGAGATGTTTTCCGAATTGGGACCGACTATCACGTTGCCGTCTGCGGTGGGTGCTATTAGTACGCCTTTTCCGTTGTTGTCGGGCAACTGGAACAACGTATGCTGCACAAAATTTTTGTAGGCACTATCCAGCAAAAAATATTGTCCACGTTGCAAAATAATGTTTTCCTGCTCGGGATTATCGGGATTGTCTGGATTGTTAGAATTATCAGCATTATCAGCAATAAAGTTGTGAACATCAGCCGAAAAGACACCAGCGGCGTTAATTATTGTTTTTGCTGTAAAGGTTTTTTGTGCGGTATGCACCTCAAAAATGCTGTTTTTGCGGGTTATGTTGGTAACTTTTGTTTCGATTAGAAAATCGGTGCCGTTGGTTGCGGCGTTTTCGGCAAAAGCGATAGCCGCCTCCCATGGCGAGATTACAGCGGCAGTTTTAGCGTGTAGTGCAGAATGCAGCCCGTCCGCCAAGTTTGTTTCTAGTTTATAGGCTTGTTCGGCGGAAATTATTTCCACATCGGGTATACCGTTTTTTTGGCTGCGGTCGTATAATTCTGTTATGTGGCTATGTTCAGCCTTATCAAAGCACAGCACCAGCGAGCCATTGACCTTAAAGGGAAAATCCAACTGTTTTGCCAGTTTTGGGAACATTTTTGCACCATCGGCGTTTAGTTTGGCTTTCAGCGTACCAGGCACACAATCGTACCCCGCATGAACAATCCCGCTATTGGCTTTTGTAGCACCACAAGTTATGTCGTTGTTAGCCTCTAGCAGCAACACTTTTAACTCGTACCGTGCCAATGCCCAAGCCGCCGCACAGCCCACAATACCGCCGCCAATTATTATTGTATCATAACAATCGGCAATTTCCAATACATTTGACATTTACAGACCACCTTATTTTAGGAAATTTAATTAGAACAGCAAATTTTGCCGTAAAATAAGTATAACACAAATTTGAGCGGAATGCTAGATTGTGCCGAATAATTTAATAAAAAAATGGGCGGATATTACCTGCCCACAATTTTTTGTTATTGGCGACAATCGGAACGGGCAAACGGGCGACCGACCCGCCTGCCGAACAGGCAGGGGACGGTCGCCCCTACGAAATGCCTACCGCAAATTTAACCGATACATCATTAATTTGCCACTAAAAACCCATTAAAAAATTTAGCGGGTCAAGGGGCGCGCTCCTTGCGGGTTCTAAGGGCAGCGCCCTTAGCGGGGTGTGGGGCAGAGCCCCACGGTTTTGCA
>WRKK01000322.1 GCA_009782245.1 Defluviitaleaceae bacterium
CAAGGATTTTTATCCGGTATTTTGCTGACAACTTTGTTGTTTAGCACAGTAAGCGTGTTTGCGGCTGCCCCTCAAACCATTGAGGTTATTTTTGGCAATGTCCGCACTACACTTTTTGGGCAGGAGATTATTTCCAGAGATGCCCAAGGCACTATTGTTGAGCCGTTGACTTATAACGGCACGGTTTTTATCCCCATTGATACTATTTTACAGGCGTTGCAGGAAAACGCCCAATGGAATGCCGCTACTAATACGCTGAATTTTGGTGCACCTGCAACTGGCGTTGTTACACAGCCTAACCAGCCGCAACAACCGCAACAGGCTGTGCAGGGTGGTACGCCGTTTACGCAAGCTGTTCCACCTTTTGATGTGAGTCATAATACCGATAGAGCCATTGTAGAAGTTTCAAATCACCCAGATAGGCGAATGGGTGGCAATTTTGCTGGCGAGGTAGTAAGCTACAGGAGAGGGGGTACAAGTAGCGACCTTCTCCATTCTTCCCATAATTTAGGTGGGCGTTTTACTCAATTAAGCGGAGTTTTTGGGCGTGTTGATGGCTCAAATCAACGAAATGTTACTCTTACTTTTATAGGCGATGGACGAACTTTACAATCTATTGATATTAACGCACTTGATTTACCAACTCCTATCAATGTAGATGTTACAGGTATTCAACTTTTAAGGATTGAAGTTAATGGAGGTTCATGGGGAGGCTGGGGAAATTCCAGTCTATCCTACGCCCTATCCGCAACAATCCGCTAAATTATAAGTCTAAAAAACCCACAGGGCAACAAAATCCACTACATAAGGGGCAACCCTGTAAGCAACACGCAAGGCAACACAACATACTTTACACGATAGCCAAAGCAAGAAAATAAACTAGATTACAGCCGTTCTGCGGTAGTTTACATTACAGCTTTCGCCACACGCAGGACGGCTATTTTACAAAGGAGGAACTATTATGTTCTGTGGAAAATGTGGCGTAAAGAACGCCGATAATATGAATTTTTGTGGCAGTTGCGGTAGCCCCGTTGGGAGCAAACCAAGCGTGGCTACACCGCCGCCACCCGCCCCAACCTACGCACCAATGCGAGCAGCACCTGCAAAGCCGCCTGTAAATAAACTTTTGTTTGTTATTCCCGTTGCTGTTGTTGTGGTGGTTTTGGCGGGGTTTTTGTTGAATGGTAATTCTCATGGGCTTACGGGTGTTTGGGTTAATTATGATAGTTCAGTAAGAGGAGCAACGCAAGATTTCTTCGCAGAAGTAGAATTTCGTGGAAATACCGTAATCACAAGAAACCACAATGTTTCTCTGCAAGATCCTGTTGGTGTTGCTAGATTTGATTTTCGCCCAACTCAAGCAGATTTGGATAGCGGAGAATTTAGCAATCGTTTTACCCAACGCCAAAGAGAGGCAACCCGACTTATTATAAACGAAGTACGACCAGGTTGGGGAACGGGAGCGTGGTATGAAGTGATAGTTACAGAAGAACGAGTAGGCACTTTTTCCATAAACAGCGACAATCGAATGGAAATTTTATGGAGCAACGGACAGCATGAAGTGGTTAATCTTCGGATAACAGAAAACGATTTAGCCCCAAACACACTAAGCTGGCGAGGCGGCACATTTTCACCACGCTAAAATGGCTCTATAGCTTTCCAGTAAACTTAAAATTCAGCCATTCGAGCCGCCAACCTACATACCCCCGCCCGCCTGCCGGACGGGCAGGCCAACAGCAAGACCAAAACCAGCCCCGCAAGCGTTCCCGACAACGATTGTTGCAATAGTGGGCGGTGCGGTGGCACTAGTTGCGATAGTGGCTGTCTTGTTTGTATTTTTGGGCAGCAGTCCGCTTATCGGCGAATGGGAAGAAACCACAAGTGCCTCGTGGCGGCAACGGATAACCCTCAACAGCAACGGCACGGGCGTTATGTTCAGCCTAAACGTGGACACGTTGGCAACGCAGAGCGAAACCCCGCTTGTTTGGCGTACTAGCAACGATTTCCCAGGGCTGTTGCAACTGGAATTTACCGACGAAGACGATAACGAAACCTACAACTGGTGGCTGGAGTACGAACTAAGCGTAAACGCCGTGGGAATTGAGATGTTGGAATTAACCAACGTAGGCTGGGGCGGCTCGGACACGTTTAGGCGGGTAGATTAACAGAAGTTGGAGAGGGGAAAATTATGAACTGTAAAAAATGTGGAAATTCGATAAGCCCAACTGCCGTATTTTGCGGCAGTTGCGGCAACCCGACAGGGCAACAAGGGCGGCGGCAAAGTAAATCGCCCGTTAAGTTTATTGTAGCAGGAATATCCGCCACGGCAATTATTGCGATAATTGCCGTGGTTGTGCTGTTTTTACCGCTTGGCGAAATAGGCGAAACGGGGCTTTTTGCCCAGCTTTTAGCACAGTTTGGCGATAATGGCGGTAATTTGGAAAATTACACCGAAACGGGAGAATTGCCCGAAAGTGGGGAAAATGGGGAAAGCGAAGTTGACGAAACCGAAACTGAAGAGATTGAAGAGCCTGAAGAAATCGCCGAACTTGCCGAATCGCTCGAAACAGAAGAAGTTGAAAGAGAACCTCGTCCGCCCTCGCACATAAATGTACCAGGGCGAGTAATTAGCACCAGTTTAACGGAATTAATGATTGATGCTGAACTTAACCCGCAATACGCAAGCATGACCGATTCCGATATTGCCAATTTGCAATATATGACCAATCTAACAAGCCTAACTATAAGGGGTACACAAATTAGCGATTTAAGCCCACTTGCAAATTTGACAACTTTAACATCGTTAGATTTAGCGGGCAATCAAATAAGCGACCTCTTGCCTCTTGCAAATTTGCACAATTTGAACTGGCTAAATTTAAGAAATAATTCCGTTGCAGATTGGTTAGCGGTTAATCATGTGGTAACTGTGCTAGGCAGACCCATTGTTATAGCTCCTGAAGAAATAGAACGTGTATTATTTGAGCATTTAAGCCAACATAGATATGCCACCATAACAAATGCAGTCGGTACGGTTCAAAGTAACGGTTTTGTTTGGATTGACGGCGAAACTATGCCAGCCAGTCAGGCTCCAGAACGATTTGTAGGATTTGCCCATGTGTTTTCTGACGACCCATGGTGGCGGTTAGCTTTTGAAGATAGGCACGGCAACGAAATAACCGATACTATATATCATGTTGACGACGGTGGGGCAGTGGCTATTGCCACAGATTTTGCACTAATTGATTTGGATAATGACGGTGTGCCTGAATTGTTTGTATTTTATTTTGGCATGGGTCTTGACCACACTCGGGTTTATGCGGATATTTATCAATATGTGGGCGGTACATATCAGCTTGTTGGTACGCTGTATAATTTGGGCAATAGGCGTGAAATATTTCACAGCAATGATGGTCGTGCAGTAATACGCGAATTTCGCGGGGGTGGTCCAGCGGGAATGAGTGCCTCATCTGCATATTTGTACATAGATATTTTGGACGGGAATTTGCAAACAAGCACAATAGCGGAATGGGGCTGGTATGAAGATATATGGGGAGATGGCGGTGTTTATCATTTTTACTCCAATCCCATAACAGGTGCAGAATTTAGGCAGGCTAGACCGTTGCCCTCTAATCTTCAGCAAATGTTCGCAAATTTTGACGCAGGGCAAGCAATCCCTGGAATGTCGAATGTTACATTTACACCTATCCCAACAAGTGCATTGGAAGAGCGTTTGCGGACATCTCTAATTAGCAACATGACAAATTAAAAATGGGATTGATAAAGCTGTTTTCAAAGGAGCGAACAAAATGAACTGTAAAAAATGTGGAAATCAATTATCCCCAACTGCCGTATTTTGCGGCAGTTGCGGCAACCCGACAGGGCAACAAGGGCGGCGGCAAAGGAAATCGCCCGTTAAGTTTATTGTAGCAGGAATATCCGCCACGGCAATTATTGCGATAATTGCCGTGGTTGTGCTGTTTTCCCCGCTTGGCGAAATAGGCGAAACGGGGCTTTTTGCCCAGCTTTTAGCGCAGTTTGGCGATAATGGCGGTAATTTGGAAAACTACACCGAAACGGGAGAATTGCCCGAAAATGGGGAAAACGGGGAAAGCGAAGTTGACGAAACCGAAAATGAAGAGATTGAAGAGCCTGAAGAAATCGCCGAACTTGCCGAGTTGCCCGAAGAGTCAGAGATTGGCTTACAGGTACGGGCTGAAGGGCGAGTTGACGGGGCGTTGTCTACTGTTGCCATGGGAGGTACCCACTTAGCAGTAATATACTCAGACGGCAGTTTGTGGGGTTGGGGCTCTAACTTTACTGGTCAAGTCGGAGACGGCACTACAATAAACCGTGATGCACCAGTTAGGATAATGGACGATGTAATTTCGGTTTCTGCGTCTGGTAATCAAACAATGGCAATCCGTTCTGACGGCAGTCTTTGGGGTTGGGGAAACAACGAATTTGGTCAATTAGGCGATGGCACTACTACAGATCGCCATTCTCCCGTTAGAATTATGGACGATGTAATTGCGGTTTCAAGTAGTGCAGTAACAATGGCAATCCGTTCTGACGGCAGTCTTTGGGGTTGGGGAAGTAATTCTACTGGTCAAATCGGAGATGGCACTACAATAAACCGTAATGCACCAGTTAGAATTATGGACGATGTAATAGCGGTTTCAACTGGTAGTGTAGTAACAATGGCAATACGTTCTGACGGTAGCCTTTGGGGTTGGGGAGGAAACTGGGAAGGTCAATTAGGCGATGGCACTACTACAAATCGCCATTCTCCCGTTAGAATTATGGACGATGTAGTAGCCGTTTCTGCAGGTGGAAACAACACAATGGCAATTCGCTCTGACGGCAGTCTTTGGGGTTGGGGTTGGAATGGTCATGGTCAAGTGGGTAATGGTGCTACCGTTTCTATTCGTTCAAACGAGCTTTTGCCAGTAAGAATTATGGATGACGTAGTTTCTGTTTCTGTGGGTTCTCACCATACAATGGCAATTCGCTCTGACGGCAGTCTTTGGGGTTGGGGAGGTAATGCTTGGGGTGAATTGGGCGATGGCACTAATGAAACCCGCTTTACTCCTGTTAGAATTATGGACGATGTGTTGGCCGCCTACGCAGGTAATGCAAATGCAATAGCAATTCGTTCAGACAGAAATTTATGGGGTTGGGGAAATAATATGTCAGGTCAATTACTAGACGACACAACCACCGACCGCCACACCCCAATAAGAATCATGGATAATATCATGCTACCAAACGCCGCACCGTCCGCCCCACTACAAACAATTCCACCCGCACCTCTATCGGACTTTGACGACATTAATTGGCGAAACGCTTACGCAGAGCGGCTCGCAAATGTTGGCGAAAATGAACATTCTTTCGCCTTGCGGGATATTGCAGGAACAGGCGGCGTTCCCATGCTGATTTTGGCGACTCGTGATGAGTTCAGCGACTGGGCTAATCATTACAACGTGTATTTTTTCAACGAAAACACAGGCATTGCCGAAAGATTAGAGTTTACAAGTAATTGGCACGAAACCATAGAACTCAACACTTGGGAGGGTCCAGTAAGTATAGTTAATAATCCCAACTTTCCAGGGCTGTTTTCAGATGAGGGCTTGGGAGATTTTGCTGGACTGTACTATATACACTTTCAAAACGGTCGTTGGACGACAACATTTGTATATTTTTCAATATGGACAAGTATACCCATTGGCGAAAATCGGGGCGGCATAGCATTAACATCAGTAAGCAATTTTGCAAATACCGAAATACACCGCTATGCAAGATTTTTTGACGGCGTAACCGTGGACGATTGGAACAATTTTTTGAACAATAGCAATAACGACGACTGGCGAGATTACATATTCACAGACCGCTCATTGTCCGAAATATTACACGAGGATTTTCAAGGTCTGAATCTTGGACATTGGGATAGTAATGGGACTTGGGTTAGCGGCGATTTTATTAACATCAACGACATTTTAACCCCAATAAACACCGCCAACATAGACAACATAATTTTTGGTTGGCAACCCTAATCAAACAACGAAAAGGAGCAAACAAAATGAACTGTAAAAAATGTGGAAATCAATTATCCGCGACTGCCGTATTCTGCGGCAGTTGCGGCAGCCCAACAGGGCAAAGGCAAGGGCAACAAAAAAAATCGCCCATTAAATTTATTGTAGCGGGAATATCCGCCACGGCGATAGTTGCGATAATTGCGGCGGTTGTGCTGTTTTCCCCGCTTGGCGAAATAGGCGAAACGGGATTTTTTGCCCAGCTTTTAGCACAGTTTGGCGATAATGGCGATAATTCGGAAAATTACACTGAAACGGGAGAATCGCCCGAAAACGGGGAAAACGGGCAAAACACAACAACATTGCAAGACGACACAATCCACACAATATCACTCGAATTATCAGCTACGCCACTAAATGACGAAATAATGGAACATTTAAGGCAATTTCCGAATTTGGATTTGCGTTTGACTTGGTCGACTAGTCAAGAAAGTTTATCGAATGATGTGCCGTTACTTGCAAGCCTTGCAAATTTGACGGCATTGACATTGAGGTTGGATAACGAAGTAACCGACATAAGCCCACTTGCTAGTTTTACTAATTTGACGGAGTTGAGGTTGACAAAGTGGGGAACTCAAACAACCGACATAACCCCTCTTGCAAATCTTACAAATTTGACAACATTAACATTGGATTTGCATAGCGGAGTAACCGACATAACCCCACTTGCAAACCTCACGAATTTGGCGATGTTGGAGTTAAGGTTGGGCAGCGGAGTAATCAACATAACAGCCCTTGAAAATCTTACAAATTTGACGATACTGGAATTTAGCTTGGCTAATAGCCAAGTAGCCGATATAACTCAACTTGCCAACCTTAGAAATTTGGCGGAATTGACGTTGTCTAGCAACCTAAACAACATAACCCCATTTGTCAGCCAACTTGCCAACCTTACGAATTTAGAGGTGTTGGAGTTGAGATTGGGGGTAAGCAACCAAGAAAGTTTAGAAAATAATATCCTGCTACTTGCCAGCCTTGCAAATTTAACGGCGTTGACGTTGACGTTTGATAGTCAAGTAAACGATATAACTCCCCTTGAAAGCCTTACGAATTTGACATCGTTAGGGTTGATAACAGGGGGAGGCACCCAAATAAGCGACATAACTCCGCTTGCAAGCCTTACAAATTTAACGGCGTTAGAATTGCGGCTACAACACGCTCAAACAACCGACATAACCCCACTTGCCAGCCTTACAAATTTAACAGCGTTAGAGTTGAGGTTGGGTAGAGAAATAACAGACATAACTCCACTTGCCAACCTTGCGAATTTAACGGAATTATCGTTGATTTTGGATAGCCCCCAAGTAACCGATATAATTCCGCTTGCAAGCCTTGCGAATTTAACAGAGTTAGATTTGAGATTGTGGAATAGCCCAGAAGTAGCCGACATAACCCCACTTGCGAATCTTGCGAATTTAACGGAGTTATATTTGGAATTGAGACATGGCGAAGTGTCTGACATAATTCCTCTAGCAAACTTTACGAATTTAACGGAGTTGCGGTTGGAATTGTGGGGTCCGCCAGTAACCGACATAACCCCACTTGCCAACCTTGCTAATTTAACGACGTTATCCTTGTCGGCGATTTGGGGTACTCAAATATCCGATATAACCCCGCTTGCAAGCCTTACGAATTTGACGGCTTTGTCGTTAGAGTTTAGAGATGGCGAAGAACAAAGATTAGCCATAACCGACATAACCCCACTTGCCCGTCTTACGAATTTAACAGCACCAACTTTATTTGTTATCCCAGTACCTGATTGGTCGCCAGTAGCCCATATACCGATTGTCCGCGGCCGCCCCGCCGACTGGGCGGAAACCGAACAGCCTACCGAAACCGCCGAAGTTGCCAGATCAGCCGCACCAACCGCCCTTGAAACGCAATTCCCAGGGCTAACGGCGGGAATGGCGGCGGCGTATCTTTCGGCGTTGGAGGGGGTTATTGCGGAATACGGCATATTCCAAGAGGATTTTTCGTGGTGGGATGAAACCCATACGGGCTTAGGTTATTCTCTGTTAATTGATTTTGAGGGCAACGGAAGCCCCTATTTGGTCGTAAACTTTGCAGGGTGGGTTGACGATAATAGAGAAAGGGCGTTGCCAATCATGGCTATTTATAGCTACAGCAACGGATTTGTACAGCGGGTTTTTGAAGAAAATCCAGACCACCGTATTGGTTCTACCCTTGTTACAGCAACAAGCGGTTATTACTTGATGCGTTCAGGTTGGGGAAGTGGTGTCAATTCGGCTTTAACAGGAACATTCTACACCTTTGCAAATAGCGAAAGAGTACACGTCATCAGCTTAGTAAATGATACCGATGAAAGTGATTTTCCTAATTTTACACCACGTTGGAGCATAAACGGAGTTCAAGTAAGCGAAGAAGAGCATAATGCGGCGTGGGCAGAATTGGGTATTATCCATATGGAGAGTTCCCACGGATTTATCGAAAAAAACCCAATCGCCCTACAAAATTTTATGGACGACTTGCGGAATATTGCAGGGGAAACCCCGCCAACTGCACCAATCGCCGCCGCACCCACCGCCGCCGCCAACCTATCCCAAACCGTTCCGCACCCATTTGTATTTGCCATGCAGGAATATTTTGCAGGTTGTGCCGCTGACGTAGCCGAGGGAACACGTGCACGGCGAGCCTTTTTAGTGGACGTGGACGGCAATGGTACGTTGGGTATGCTTGTAGTAAGAACGCTGTTTGGTTGGGGCGAAACTCGTAGTGCAGAGGCGATGTTGTTTGCTATGGTAGACGGTCGAATGGTCTCATTAGATTTAGGTCGGCAAGGCGATGGCAACCCTATTATAGGTGCCACCGTAGCGGGCAACCGAGCAGTTCGGCTTGGTGCTGACGGCGGCGTAGTTTCACACACGCTGTTTACAACCGAAAATGGGCAGATAATTAGCGATTTTACGATTTCCCGTAATTGGTATTTTGATGTAACAAATGACGAGAGTTATATTTTTTACTATATCCCAAATATCTCAAATGACCCTTTGTTTAATTGGAACAACCGCCAAACCATAACCGAAGAAGAATACAACACGATGCTTGCAAATTATGGATTGAATAATACGCAGCGTTTATCCGTGTGGTATAGTGGAGCGTCAGGCACAGACGATTCCGAGCAGATATTAGCAATGACAATGCCAGCCACAGTAAACGCAGCCCACATAACCACCGCCAACCTGCATTTACGAGCCGCTCCGTCAACCGATGCACCGTCATTGGCACTTGTCCCAACCAATAGCGAAATTTTGGTTATTGAAAGAGCGGCGGCTAATTCCGTTTGGTTTCGTGTGCAAGGCAACTCGGAGCAAGATTTTCAGTTTGGCTATATGCACTCGGATTTTTTGATACCGTTGCAAGCATAGCCAATATAAAAAAGGAGCAAAAAAATGTATTGTAAAAAATGTGGAAATCAATTATCCGCAACTGCCGTATTCTGCGGCAGTTGCGGCAACCCGACAAACAAAGGTAACGCAACACCGCCTGTCTGCCGAACAGGCAGGCAAAAAAAATCGCCCGTTAAGTTGATTATAGCGGGAATATCCGCTGCGGCAATAATTGCGGGGGTTGCCGTGGTTATGGTGTTTTTCCCGTTTTGGGAAGATACGGCAAGCCCCGCTATTTTGGCAGAAGAGCCGTTGCTTTTGGCTGGAGTTGAGGAAAATGGGGAAAGCGGCGAAATTGACGAAAGCGAAAATATTGAGGAAACCGCCGCATTGCCCGAACTTATCGAAACCATTTTGCCCCTTACACCAGGCACGTTTTCGGGCATGAGTCCGAACGGGCGTTACGGCGATATGCGACTTGACGTTGTGGTTGACACAACGGGGCGTATCGTGGATATTGTTATCACGGAAATTAACGAAACACCTAGCTTTGCCGACCCCGCCCTTGCACACCTTATTCCCGCCATACTCGCCGCACAATCTACTGGAATAGACACTTTCACGGGTGCAACGGAAACTTCCCTTGTGTTCTTTGAGACCATTGAAGATGCACTTGTAAGTAATGCTGGCATAACGCTGGCAGAACTCCGCGCGGGCCCAGTGGGCGATGTCGCCCCTGCAATGCAGTTTACATCAGGCACATTTTTGGGAATTGGCACAGACGGCTGGAACAACGATATTCACGTGGAAGTAGTTTTTTCGGATAACGCTATAACTGCGGTTGAAGTGGTCTTTTCGGAGGACACGCCCTCTTTCGCAGACCCTGCTTTTGCGGCGTTGATACCCGCCGTGCTTGCGGCACAATCGGCTGATATTGATAACTTTACAGGTGCAACGGTTACATCGGGGGCGTTTTTGGCGGCGGTGCAACACGCAATCGAGCAGTCCGTTGCGGGGGTTGCAGATGTGCCGCCCGCTCCTTTACTGGACTTTGACGATGTTAGTTGGCGAAACGCTTACGCAGAGCGGCTCGCAAATGTTGGCGAAAATACGCATTCTTTCGCCTTGCGGGATATTGCAGGAACAGGCGGCATCCCTATGCTGATTTTGGCGACTCGTGATGTGTTTATCGACCAAGTTAATCATTACAGCGTGTATTTTTTTAACGAAAATATTGGTTTGGCAGAAGAATTGGAACTTATAAGTAGTGGGGGCTTTTTTGTCGAATTAAGCAATTTTGGCGGAGATATAAGCATTGTTAATAACCCTGATTTTTCAGGCTTATTTGCGGCGCAGGGAATGGGCGACAGTTCTTCTTTAGAATATCTTCATGTCGTCAACGGCGAGATTACCTTTGCTCTCGTATCCTCAACGAATTGGCGTATCATGAGTTGGGATAATCCGGAGCTTTCTTTTACTGAAACCACAATAGGAAACTTGGCGAACACGGAAAGACGGCATTATGCAAGCCTTAATGAAGGTACAACGTTAGACGACTGGAATCATTTTTTGCGTACCACCGATAATGAATGGATTCTTGAACGGGACTTCACAATTACGGACAGGAATGCAAACGATTTATTACACGAGGATTTTCAAGGCATAAGTTTTGGTTGGGGTGGCGATTTGATTAACATAGACGACATTTTAAGCCCAATAACCGCCGCCAACATAGACAGCATAATTTTTGGTTGGCAACCCTAACCATATAAGAAAGGAGCAAAAAAATGTACTGTAAAAAATGTGGAAATCAATTATCCGCAACCGCCGTATTTTGCGACAGTTGCCGTGGTTATGGTGATACGGTAGCCGAAAAGCAACAAAATAAAACAAAACAAGCCGATTAGAATTTACCTAATCGGCTTGTTGTTCTTTGCTATGGTTTTTCTTCTAAAATATCCTCATTTTTGGCACTAAAACCCCAACCCCAAACTAAGTTTCGCTATCATCGGCAAGCGTTACCGCTTTCAAGCGAAAAAACAAAAAATGCGGCTTGAAATTGGTGGGTTGGCGTGGTATAATTATTTTGTTCGATAGCGTTCTTACGGCGTAGCAAGCCAATTTACATTAAACGGAGGACAAATCAAAATGATAAACAAAATAAAAGAAATATTGCATTCAAGCAATATCTTACCGACTGTGAGCAAATTAACGCCGCTTGGCGAAAGTGCAAGCGGAGCATACGTTTTTTCTGCGGACGATAAATATGTAATAAAATACACAAATATGCTTGAACTTGACGGGCAGGAAAAATCGCTCAAAAAAGAATATGATTTTTACAAACTTTGCGACAACAGATTTGAAATTATTCCCGAAGTAATTTTTCAATATTCCAGCGAAACCGAGTTGCTCATTATTTTTAAGAAGTATCAGCCAATCAAAGATAATGAATGGACTGAAAAATTGCAAAGCCAGGCAATGGAAATGTGTGCCCAAATTCATGCAATGAACGCAACGGATTTTACCGAATTATTCGCAAGCAACAACGCCAACCAATGGGACGAAAATACACATAATCTCGCAAAATCGCTAGAAAGTTGGAGCAAATTGCAAAATAAATTTCCCGAAAGCATTGATATTGCTTTATTAAAAGAAATGTACCAAAACTTTGACGGAGCAATTTCGTGTGCGGATAAAATTTTTATACCAAAAACGCTATGTCATGGCGATTACCACCCTTGGCATTTTTTGAAAAACGGCGATAAAGCAGTAATTTGCGATTGGCAAAATGCAGATATTGGTAATGGCATTGGCGATGTTACATTTTTCATAAGCCGCGGAGAAACAAGGTTTAATATAGACAGGGACAAGCTGATTTCAGCATACATACAGCATTTATCAAAATACGCAAACATAGAACTTGATAAAAACGTTATACTTAAACAGATTGCCGTTTCTGAATTTGACGTATCGTTTAAGTTTTGGGCGGATTATCTTCAAGAGGCAAGCCTTGAGGCTGTAATGGGGATATATTCAAAAATGGTAAGGAGTTATAAATTGTTAGTTTGACGTTGTGATTTCACTAGTAAGCCCTCGCTTTTCTTTTTCAAAGCTGAAAGCCATGCGAACAAAGACAGGTTTTTGCTTGCCTTTTTAGTTGGAAAATATCCCCAAATTTGCCAATTAAAAATTTTTCTGCTATAATATCTATAAAAAACCGCAAACCTGCGGCAAAACCCACAGGAGGAACAATTATGATTAAAATAGAAAATCCAACCTACATGACGTGCAAAGAAATGCACAAAAAATACCCAAATTGCATGATTTATGTGGGAAAATACAAAGACTTAAACGAAACAAACGGCAACGATGGCGGTTATCCTTTTGCACTTATCGAAGATAGCGACCTTGGAAAAGGCGTTTTAGATGACGACAAATATCCCGAATGGAAACCGATGTTTCTTTTAGACACGCAACCAGCACCAGAGATTTTATTTTGGGAATTTGGTT
>WRKK01000323.1 GCA_009782245.1 Defluviitaleaceae bacterium
GAGATTTCCGCTGAAGAGTTGGGACGAGAGTTTCAAGAGATGGTTGCTTTGTGGATTGCGGGGGAAGTTGAATTTGAACGTTGGTAATGGCGACTGTTGAAAAAAAATTTTTTCAAACCTATTGACATCTGACAAACAGCATGATACCATTATTCACGATACCATTATTTTAGTAACAAAGTAACAACAAACTTGTGGCAATCCGTTTTTAACCTAGATAATTTATAGCATAGTCACAATTTACCCTGCTTTGCACATCACACCACACACAAGTTGCCTAAAATCTAATACGAAAGGAGTTGTTGCAGTTATGAAAACCCCAAAATTAAACAAAAACAGGACTCACTTGGTGCAAAGTATGGAGTCTTATTGCAGTTGTTCGTGTGCTTGTACCTGTAATTGTACTTGCCCTTGCAACCCGTTCATTCAAGGTGCTAGTGCTAATGGTACTGATACTAATGGACCGAGTATTGGTAATAACAATGTTGTTATTACTAGGGGTACCAACGCCGCCGCAATATCAAGTTTAAGACCATAACGATACCGCTAAAAAATTATTAAATAATGCAAATTGTTGCTTAAGGGGCGGTTATAAAACACTCGCCATTGCCAACACCGCCCCAAATTTTTTAGAAAGGAAAATATTATGACCCCCCAACTAAAACTAGCAATCCTGTTAATACTAACTACAGTCATTATAACCGCTTGCGGCGACAATTCCGACACCGACACTATCCAAAACCCACCCGCCAACAACCCCATTACCCTAACAATACTCGCCCCAAATAAATACACAAATTTCATACGTTCGGTAGGTCGCAATATGCAAGCCCAATTTGCCGAACAGAGAATAGATTTTAATATAGAACTTACTGATTATGATTTGACAGATGATTTTGCGGTATTGCGGCACAACGAAACCTTACAAATTATGCTAATGGCGGGCGAAGGTTATGATATTGTATTTTTGAATTGGATTCCGCAAAATATTCGTTCGTTTGCCGAGAATGGCTTTTTGCTAAATGTTTACGACCTAATCGACCAAGACCCAAACCTCACGAGGGACGATTTTTTCACAAATGTTTTCGCCGCACTAGAACATCGGGGCGGATTGTACAGTTTCCCGTTTAGTTTTGGTTTCGATTTTGTTGGCATTAACGCTACATTGCCTAATTCTTTCCTTAATGATTTCATGCAAAAAAATAGCATTTCACTATTGGAAATAATGAATTTGCTGAACGCCCTAAAAAGTGAACACCCCGAAATTTACGCCAGTTTTCAATATAACTCCAACATTCAGGCACTATATTTTCATTCCGTAGCACTAACTAGCGTGGCAAGCGATTTTATCGATTTTGACAATGCCACATCTTTATTCAATACTATCGAATTTGTGAACATTTTGACAACTATCCAAAACACAGTTCCAATGGCGAACCTATATATGTACTCAAATCAAGACAATCTTTTTTTCGCCTTTGAAACCGTTGCAGATATGAACCGAATGGCAGAACAAAATATTTTGTTAGGCATTTTCCGCAGACACATGAGTTTTTCTAATTTAACGCCATTTTTCCCCAGCCAAAACGAACAATTTCTAAATTTTATCCCCATTGCAGACCATAACGGTAAACTTTTGTTAAATACAGAAATCTCAACCTCTCACACGTTTGCTAGGGTTATTTTTCCAGCGTTGAGCGATGGCATTGTAGCCTGGGATTTTACGCAACAGTTAATGCACCGTATGATAAATTCCACTAGTTCCACATTAAACGGAGGTTTTTTTGGTAATTCTGTATTTGTTATCCCAATTTTGCGAAGTGAACTAGAACCGCATTTTAATAGAGTTATGCAAGCGGTAGAAAACGATGTTAGGGAGTTTCATTTTGGCACACAAGCCGAAATTGCCGCAAACAGAGCCGCCGCATTGGCAAAAATTACCGAACTAGCCGACAGTCCCGTTTCTATCATAGACAGAAATTCCGTCAATTTTTTTTGGGACGGCGACCTTTTTAATTCGTTTATGTTGGGGGTTATTACTGCCGAAGATTTGGCACAGGAGGTTCATAATAGGGCTAGTTTGTGGTTGTTGGGGGGTTGACGAACATTTGCAAATGGGTTAAATGTAGAATTTTTGATATAATATACAAAATTTTTTGTGCAATTCAAACAAACATTTTCCACACACAATGTTTGTTTGATGTAAATTTTTCACAATAAATATCAATAACCACTCTTATTTTTATATATTTTGTACAACCCAAGTTTTTTTGACTGCTAGAAAGACAAAAAAATATTTTTCAAACCTATTGACATCTGCCAAACGGCATGATACCACTGTTTCAGTAACAAAGTAACAACAAACTTATGGCAATTCGTTTTTAACCTAGATAATTTATAGCATAGCCACAATTTACCCTAACTTTGCACATCACACCACACAAGTTGCCCAAAATCTAATTATGAAAGGAGTTGTTGCAATCTATGAAAAAGGAAAAACTAAACAAGAACAAGAGCCGCATGGAGCAGAGCATGGAATCGTATTGTGCCTGTTCGTGTAACTGTAGCTGTGCTAATAATTGTAACTGTAACCCATTCGTTCCCACCTCGGGACCTGGGGCTACTGGCTATACCGTTGTAGATGTTCTTTCGGATAATGGTTTTGTTACTAGTGGCACTAACCGTGCCGCCGCCGCACAAGGATAACTGACGCAATTAACGATACTCCTAACAAGAAATAATAACCGATGCAATTAACGATATTTCTAAAAACTGGAAACTTGTAGTACAAAATATTACTTAAGGGGCGGTTGCAAACTTTCACGCCACCAAACCCCGCCCCATTATGCTTAAAGGAGTTAAAAAAATGACCCAAATAAAACAAAAACTACTATCCACAATAAACACCATAACCCCCTTAGCAGATTACCAACCCGACGACATAATCTTCAGCGAAAAGCACCACATATCCGCCGCCAACATGACCTACATTCTCCTAAAGCTATCAAAAGATTTCAACTTCACAATCAATGCCGATTTCGTGAACTCCTTGGAAATGTGTACTTTTTCGCAACTGGAAGACCTATTACTAAAATATGGAAACGAGGTGTAAAATTATGCCAACAAGATTCATCAAAACTTTCAAAACACCCGTCGCTAACTACGTTTATGACAGGGAAGTAAATGCGTTGCTATCGGTTAACAGCGACGAGTTTATAGCGTTTGAAAAAATAGAAAACGGCACGGATACCCCCGAAGATTGGCAACTACTGGAACGCTACACCAAACAAGGCTACCTACAGCAAACCAAGTTGCAAGAAATAATGCACCCTACCACGCCGCTTATCGCCTTTAATTTGGAAAATTACATACAACAAATAAACTTGCAAGTTACCCAAAATTGCAATCTCCGTTGCAGTTACTGCACATACGGCGGCGGCTACAACAGCCAACGCAAGCACAGCAACAAAGTTATGCCTCTGGAAGTAATGAAAAAATCGGTTGATTTTATCATGCAACATTCAAAAGGCAGTGCCGAAATTTACATAGGCTTTTACGGCGGCGAGCCGCTTTTGGAACTGGACAACATAAAAAAATGCGTAGAATACGTAAAAACCGCCTATGCAGGAAAAAACACACGCTACACCATAACAACAAACGGCACTTTTATTGACGATAACGCCGTAAATTTTCTAAAAGAAAACGATTTTAACCTGCTAATCAGCTTTGACGGCCCAAAAGATTTGCACAACATAAACCGAATATACGCCGATGGTAGTGGCTCGTTTGACGATATAATCAAAAATGTAGAAAACATCAAACAAAACCACCCCGATTATTTTGAAAGAGTTTCGTTTATGACGATAGTAGCCCCAAACTCCGATTTGGCTTGCGTCAGCGATTTTTTTACTGCAAATGATATTCTCAAAGACCGAACCGTAACGCAATCCACCGTAAGCATATACAACGCAAAAGAAGACATACAATATGACGACCTTTACAACAACACGTACAATTTCCATAAAATCAAGGCATTTTTGGCGGCACTTGGCAAAATCAGCTTCGAGAACACCTCAAATTTATTTTCCACAATCATTGTTAATACCGAAAAATTTTACAGCAACCTTGCAAAAGTTAATATTTTTGAAAAATCGCACCCTGGCGGTCCGTGCCTACCTGGCGTTATGCGGCCTTTTATTGACGTTGACGGAAATTTGTTTCCATGCGAGAGGGTAAGCGAAGAATCCACCGCCATGCAGATAGGTGATATTTACAACGGTTTTGACGAGGATAAAATTTTGGCAATGCTGAATGTGGGCAAGCTGTCGGAAGACGAGTGCAAAAAATGCTGGTGTTTTTCGCATTGCACCCTTTGCGTGGCGGCTTGCAATGACGGCGATAAACTGGCGAAATCTGAAATTTTGAAATTCTCGGAAAATTTAGAAAACTGGGAAATTTCAGAAAATTGGGAAATCTCGGAAAATTGGAAAATTTTAGAAAACTGGGAAATTTCAGAAAACTGGGAAATCTCAAAATCGGGAAATCTCGGAAAAAATTGTGCGTACCCCGCAAATAAAGATATGTGTGCGATTGCACGGTATCAAAAATTACTGAATGGCTACGCCTTGGGCAATATTTTTGCCCCTAGCTACCTTAATCTGCACGGCGTGGATATATGCAAGGTTGACGGCGGCGAACCCGCCAACCTCTTTTTTGCAACCTTTAGCGAAGATGCCGTAAAATCCTGCGATGTGCTGTATTTAGACTATGACGAGAGCATGGTAAATTTGGACTTGTACAAAGAAACCATAGCCACCGCCGAAAAACTGGGCAAAGAGGTTATTTTATCCCACAGCCTAGCAAAAAAACTGGAAATAAAGGTTGACAAAAACGACACAGAAACCAACACGCCAATAACGGAAGTCCTTTTTGAGATAGATATTCCCGTAATAACGGTGTTATCGCAGGGCAACAGTGCCGACCAGTTGGCTTGCGAACTTGCCTTAAACAAAGCATTTACCGAGGGCGGTTATAAAGTTTTGCAAGTGTGTTCGCAAAAAATCGGCGAATTATTTGGGTTGTTCGGCTTGCCGAGTTTTTACTATCAGCCGATAGATGCCCTTAAAAAGGCGCTTATGTTCAACCACTATGTCAGCGATATTGTAGAAAACGAGTCCGCCGATGTGCTAATTTTGGGCTTGCCAGAGCCGATAATGAAATATAACGACAAAATTCTCAACGGCTTGGGCATATCACCTCTTGTGGCTTGCTCCGCCGTGAAAGCCGATATATCGGTACTTTGTATGTATTACAATGATTACAACGAAACTTTTTACGAGAACACGTACAATTACGGCAAATATACTCTGCGTTGCCCTATTACGTTTTTCAATGTAGCCAACACAAATTTGAAAGTAGACCGCAGTTCGGGCACTACCAAACTTACCAGTATGGCACTAACTAGCGATTTTGTGCTACAAAACGTGAAAAACCAAGAAATATCTGATAAATACCACCTATTTAATGCTCTAAACGATAATTCTTTTGCAGGGGCTTTTCAGGCGATAACAGACGAATTGGCGGACAATGTGAACACCGTCTAGTTTTTTGGTTAGCAAAATTTTTTTTCCAAACCTGTTGACGACTGCGAAATGTTATGATACAATTAACTGAAATAGTGGTAAGATAATAAATATACGGCAACCAGTTTTCAACCTAGCCAACTCACAGCCTAGCCACATTACAACCCACTTTGCACAACACACCACACACGGATTGTACAAAACCTAACAAGAAAGGAGTTGAAATTATGCCAAGAAAATTAAACAAAAACAGGCATCACTTAGAGCAGAGTATTGAATCTTATTGTTCTTGCTCGTGTAGTTGTAGTTGTACTTGTGCCTGCAACCCCGCCAGTAGTCCGCCTTATTCTAACGCTACTAACGATACCATATTTGATGCTAACATAAGTAGTCGTAGCTCTTCAATGCAAAATATGCGGAGCGTTGCGTTTGTAGTTATTAACCCTGCTACAGGTGCTTGTTAATGATACCTTAGCTTTTATAAAATACTGCTTAGGGGCGGTTACAAAATATTTGTCATTGCCGATACCGCCCCATTTTTTAGAAAGGAAAACCCATGATAAAAACCCACCTAAAAATAATAATTTGGCTAATAATAACCGCCGCCATTATAACCGCTTGCGGCAACGGCGATGACCCCGACACCACCGACAACAACCTCCCCGCCCCCGACCCAATTATCCTAGACAACCAACCTCCGCCCAACGGCGATCCCATTACCTTAACAATCCTAGCAACCAGCACACACACCCCAATGATACGTGCAGTAGAAGAAGATATGCAAGAATACTTTGCAGTTCAAGGAATAGATTTTAACATAGCACTTACAGATTACGACCACGAGGACACTAACGCATTATTTGAATACAACGAAATTTTGCAAACCATGTTAGCGGCAGGCGATGGCTTTGATGTTGTATTTTTGAATAGTGTAGCAACAATAGACCTTCGTTTGCTTGCCGATAACGGTTTTTTGCTGAACGTTTACGACCTAATCGACCAAGACCCAAACCTTACACGGGACGATTTTTTCACAAATGTACTCTCCGCAATGGAACATCGGGGCGGGTTGTATAATTTTCCGTTTACTTTTGCCTTTGATTTTATGGGTATTAACGCCAGTTTGCCCGATACCGTCCTCAACGAGTTCTCGCAAAAAACTAGCCTTTCCATGGTGGAGGCTATGCAAATACTAAACATCTTGCAAACAGAATATCCCGAAATTTACGCCAGTTTTCCGCTTATTGCTAATATGGGAGAGTTTTTTTCGCCCAATGCTATGGCAAGCCGTATAGTAGCTAGTTTTATTGACTTTGAAAACGCCACATCTTCCTTTAGCGGAGCAGAATTTGTAAATTTTGCAAACCTCTTGCGAGATACAATTCCAATATTGCAGATAGAAACCTTTGATGCTGCCAATATAGTCCCTAATTTTGAAACGGTAGCCGAGATGAACCACATGGCAGAAAATTATATTTTTTTATCTGTTTCACGTAGAGGTACTGCTGGCGGCGATTTTAGAAATTTTACGACTTTAATACCGTTGTTCGGTATATCGGATAGTCCGTTTCTTAATTTTGTGCCTGTTACGGATAGTAATGGTGCAATTTCGATAGTTACATCAGATTTGCTACATACATGGGCAAATGTTATTTTTCCAGCGGTTGGCGATGGCACGGTTGCCTGGGATTTTACCCAACGTATGTTGCACCGCACCTTGACGGTTGCCGCTGACGACTTTGTTCTAAATGACGGCTTTCTTCAGTTTGGTGCTAGAGACCTGGCTATCCCCATTTTGCGAAACGAACTAGAGCCGCATTTTCACAGATTTATTGAAGAATGGAGTTTCTTTTTGCACAATCCCAATTTTGTGCCGCTAAACGGCATACGGTTTGGCATAAACAGCCCCGACGAAACAGCCGCCATCGCCGCCGCTTTGGAAAGGCTTACTGAATTGGCTAATAGTCCAATGTCTTTAGTGGAAAGGCGGGCTGGCGTTGGTTTTGGTGCTGATATTATGGACTTGTTTATGACGGGGGAGATTTCTGCGGAAGAGTTTGGGCTGGAAGTGCAGGAACGGACGGATTTATGGCTTGCGGGGGAATAGGCGGAATGAGGATTTTGACATCTGCAAAAAAATGTGCTATCCTGCATTTATGATACACAGTCAAAAAATACGCAACAAGAAAGGGAAAATATTATGACCAAGTACATAAAATTAGCAATCCTACTAATCCTAACCGCCACAATTATAACCGCTTGCGGCAACAACAATAACCCCGACACAACCGACAACGCACCACCCGCCGCCCCAATCACCCTCGATACCGAACCCGCCCCAATTATCTTTGGCGGCGACCCAATTACCCTAACTGTCTTCGCTGACGAAAGGCACACCCCCATGATATGGGAAATAGAAAGAGATATGCAAGAATACTTCGCAGAGCGAGGAATAGACTTTAGCATAGCACTTACGGATTACGACCGTTTTATTAGCAATGCCTATACTGCGGAGCAAAACGCCCTTTTGCGAGCCAAATTAGCGGCGGGAGATGGCTACGATGTTATATTTTTGAACCACCTCGCATTAGACAATCGTTTTCCAATGGACGTGCGTTCACTTGCCGACAACGGCTTTTTGCTGAACGTTTACGACCTAATCGACCAAGACCCAAACCTCACACGGGACGATTTTTTCACAAATGTTTTCGCCGCAATGGAACATCGGGGCGGGTTGTACAATTTCCCGTTTACTTTCGCCATTGAACTTATGGGCATTAACGCCAATCTGCCCGATTCTATCGTCAACGATTTCATGCAAAAAAACAGCGTTTCCATGTTGGAAATTATGCAAATGCTAAACATTTTGCAAAATGAATATCCCGAAGTTTACGCCAATTTCTTGCATACCGTTAATTTGGGAGAATTTACTGCACCTCGGCATATGATAAACCGTGTAAGCGTTGATTTTATTGACTTTGAAAATGCCACGGCTTATTTTGACGGGGCAAACTTTGCAAACTTTGCAAATGTTGTACGGGATACGCTACCAATATCTCGGCCAGAACACGTCAATAGTAGCACTATGTTCGTTAATTTTGAAACACGAGCCCAAATGAACCATGTGGCAGAAAATTATATGTTTTTATCTGTTGTGCGTGGAGGTTTTAATCCGAATGATATTAGAACCTTTGCTACTTTAATACCGTTGTTCGGTATGTTGGATAGCCCGTTTCTTAATTTTGTGCCTGTTGCAGATAATAACGGCGTTACCAAGATATTTGTCGAAGATGTGTTTCAAGCGACAGCGAATGTTATCTTTCCAGCGGTGGGCGACGGCAGGGTTGCCTGGGATTTTACTCAACGTATGTTGCACCGCACGTTGACAGCAGATATTAACGATGCTACAATTTGGGGGACTAATTGGGGCGTTAGAAGTTTAGCAATTCCTATTTTAAGAAACGAATTAGAGCCGCTTTTTCACAGAGTTATTGAGGAATTTAGTTTCTTTTTTCGTAATATGGACATTGTACCGCTAATTGGGCTAAATTTTGGCATAGACAGCCCCGAAACAACAGATGCCGCCACTGCCGCCGCATTGGCAAAACTTACCGAACTAGCCAACCGCCCTGTATCTATGTGGCAAGCTAGGGGCGGCGTTGCGTTTAATACTGATGCTCTTGACTCGTTTATGCTGGGCGAGATTTCGGCGGAAGAATTGGGGGCGGAATTTCAAAATAATGTTAGCTTGTGGATTGCGGGGGAATGGGAAGAATAATGATTTTGACACCTGCAAAAAATTGTGATACTCTGTATTTATGATACACAGTCAAAAAATACGCACCAAGAAAGGGAAAATATTATGACCAAGTACATAAAACTAACAATCCTACTAATCCTAACCGCCGCCATAATAACCGCTTGCGGCAACGGCGATAACAACGACACCAACGACACAACCGACAACAACCAACCCGCCCCCGACCAAATTATCCTCAACTACGAACCCGAACCCGAACCCGAACCCGAACCCGAACCCAACCCGCTTTTTCTCAACACTGACCCAATCAACCTAGCAATACGCACCCCAGATGAGTACATCGCTCTAATATGGGCGGTAGAGGAAGAAATGCGAGAACTTTTTGCGGAGCATGGAATAGATTTTAGCGTAACAATCACAGATTATGATATGTGGGCTGGCGGACAAGTGTACCAAAACAGCCTTTTGCAAGCCGAATTGGCGGCTGGTACTAGCTACGATATTGTATTTTTGAACCATCTCCCGCTAAACCTCCGCCCGTTTGCCGATAACGGCTTACTGCTGAACATTTACGACCTAATCGACCAAGACCCAAGCCGCACACGGGACGACTTTTTCACAAATGTGCTTACCGCACTAGAACACCAAGGCGGACTGTATATGCTACCGCTTACTTTTGGTTTCGCTTTTATGGGAATTAACGCCAATTTGCCCGATTCTATCGTGGACGATTTCATGCAAAAAAGCAGCATTTCCTGGCGGCAAGCCATGCAAATAGCCGCCACGCTACAAAACGAATATCCCGAAATTTACGCCGACTTCCCCTATATTTCCAACCTTATCGAATTTCACGTTCCCACAACCTTACTACAGCGAGTGGTAGCCAGTTTTATTGACTTTAACACCGCCGAATCGTTTTTTGATGGGGCAGAATTTGTAGAATTTGCAAATCTAATGCAAGCCACAATTTCGCCGCCCGAGAATTTTCAAGATACTCTCCAAGAGGTTATATTTTTGAATTTTGAATCGCCAAACATTATGCAACAAATGACAGAACGGCACATTTTCCTAGGTGCTGCCCGTAGAAGTGCCCACCCAACAGGGGGCGGTCTTAATTTTACGCCATTAATACCATTATTTGGGCTTGCGGACGATACGTTTCTCAATTTTGTGCCTACTTCAGACGATAACGGCAATCTCCTAGTAGATATTTCTTCTTATACCCCTCATACTGTGGCAAATGTTGTGTTTCCTGCGGGGGATAACGGTGCTGTTGCCTGGGAATTTACCATGCGGTTTCTGCAACGTATGTTGACACTTGGGCGTTTTGAACTTATGTCTGGTGTCGGTAATACCGATTTTGTTATCCCCATTTTAAGAAGTGAACTAGAGCCGCATTTTAACAGGGTTATGGAGCAATATTCTGAACTTAGTTGGTGGTCGGCTGATTTTGTTACACTAAGCGACTTAGATTTTGCCACAGTAGCTAGTGTCGAGGAAATAATCGCAAACTCTGCTAATGCCTTGGCAAGGCTTACCGAACTGGCTAACCGCCCCGTGGCTTTTGCAGATAGAACACCTTTTATTGTTTGGTGGGATGGCGATATTGTGGAATTATTTATGGCGGGGGAAATTTCCGCCGAAGAATTAGGGCAACAGGCACAGGAACGCACCGCCCTATGGCTTGCGGGGGATTGGGAAAACTAAACCATGAAAATATTACATTCAATACTATGGTGCGTTTCGCTCTCGTGGAAAGCGTCCAAATGGTACACCGTAATGCGGGTGCTGGCGGGGGCGGTTGCGCCGCTTTTTACCATATTAACGGCTTTTGTCGGCAAGCACATTATCGATTTATTGGCGGGGCAAAGCGAATTTTACCAACAAATCGCCTATTTTAGCCAATACACCGTCCTGCTTGCGATGCTTATTTTGCTGTTTGCGGTAACGGCAACTCGGCTGATTATGCAGCGGCTTGACCAATATTGCCAAGCCATGCACGACGACATACTCAACGGCAGACTGGCGGTCATCGTCATGGAGCGGTCGCTGTATGCCGATTTGGAATATTTTGACAATCCCGCCTATCACGACAAGCTAGTTGCCGCCAGCGGCGATTCTTACGGGATTGTGCATATAGTTTGGAATGTCCTAAACTCGCTAAGTGCCTTGATTGCTTGCGTTTTCGCCTTTGCGGTGCTTTCGCAGGTAAATGTGCTGTTTGGCGTGGCGATGTTTTTTGCGGCGCTACCCGCCTCGATTGTGGCGGCGCGGTACACAAAACTGCTGTACAGGCTAAGTTTGGAGCAAATAAACGGTCAGCGGCAAATGGCGTACACGCAAAGTGTCGCAACCGACAAGTTTTACGCCCAAGATTTACGCCTGTTTAACGCTGGCGGCAAGCTAAAGCAGAAATATCAGCAAATATGGCAAAATCTTTTCGCTGTGCGCCGCCGCTCCACCCGCAAAAGGGCTACTTTTACGGGATTGCTGGAACTATTGCCCGAATGCGTTTTAACGTGGGTGGCGATAAGTATCTCGTTCCAAATTTTGGCGGGAAATGCAACCGTCGGCGATTATTCCTTATATCTCGGGCTTTCTGCACAACTTTGGGGCGCAATATCCATGCTATCGTCCTCTGCGATAAACATCTACGATAACAAAATGAAAATTGAGAATTTTGAGGCGATAGAAAACTTCCAAAATCACGTGCTAGACAGCGGCACAAAACGGCTAGAACAGGTTGACACAATAGCCTTTAGCAACGTAAATTTCAGCTACCCAGGCACAAACCGCCAAGTTTTAACGGACATCACGTTCAACCTGCAAAAGCACCAAAAAGTGGCGTTGGTGGGGCTAAACGGCTCGGGAAAATCCACGTTGATAAAGTTGCTATTGCGGCTGTATTCGCCAGACAGCGGCACAATCACAATAAACGGGGTTGACATATCCGAGTACACGCTCTCCTCGCTGCGGGACAACTTTAGCGTGTATTTTCAGGGAATGCGCAACTATAATTTCACGTTACGGGAAAATTTTACAATAGCCAGCGGCACGGCGGACGACACAGCAAACAGCACGGCGGACGAGGATTCGCAGATAACCGCCGCAATAGGCTTGGCGGGTTGCGCCGATATGCTAACCAAGGCAACAAAAGGGCTAGACACCGCACTAACCCGATATTTTGACCCCAGCGGCATAGAACTTTCGGGCGGGCAGCACCAAAAATTAGCCCTAGCCCGAACGCTATTCCGCAAGCACACCGCACTAATTTTAGACGAGCCGTCTTCCAACCTAGACCCCAAAGCGGAGCATGATATTTTTGAGACGCTAAAGGAATTTTCAAGCGGCAAGCTAACAATATTTACATCGCACAGGTTGTCCAATGTGTATTTAGCCGACCGCATAATTTTGTTGGAAAGCGGCAGTATTGCCGAAGACGGTACGCAAGCTGAATTGTTAAGCAACCCCAAGCGGTATGCGGAGTTGTACCGCTACCAGCAGGAGAAATATCAGTGAGACCCGCTCTCCTTGGGTAATTGCGGGTAATTTAGGATAATTGCGTAATTCGTGGTTGGGGGTAAATGGCGGAATGGTTGGGGAAAACGGGCGGAATGGTTGGGGAAAACGGGCGACCGAGGACGGTCCGCCCCTACGGGGACGCATATTGTAGGGGCGACCGT
>WRKK01000324.1 GCA_009782245.1 Defluviitaleaceae bacterium
CCCTGCCCGACGGCAGGCGGGTCGGTCGCCCGTTTTCCCATTTTGACCCGACCCTGCCCGTTCGGCAGGGCAGGTGGGGCAGCCTGTCCGCCAACAGGCGGGAGCCCCACGGTTTTACGGTTTTGAATTTGATTTACGCAAACTTCACTAATCAACCCGCATATTCCGCAACAAATCCGCATAACTATCCCTGCGGCGTATAACCTGTATTGCACCGTCTTCCCTAATAAGAATTTCCGCAGGCCGCAAACGCTGGTTATATTGCGATGTCATAGAAAAGCCATACGCACCAACATCTAAAACGCCCAAAACATCGCCCTCCTGAATAATGGGCAAATTGCGATTTTTTGCAATATAATCGCCGCTTTCGCAAATGTTGCCCACTATGTGCACAATTTCGTTTTTTATGGGAAAGGGCGGCTGTGCGGTGTTAGCGGTTTCTTCGGTTGTGTTCCTGTAAACTTCTATTCCGTGATAAGCGTCGTACAAAAGTGGGCGCATTAGCACGTTAAAGCCTAAATCTGTGCCGATATATTTGGCGGCGTTGTATTTTATAGCGGTTACGTTTCCCAGCAAAACGCCACTTTCGGCGGCTATGTAGCGGCCAGGCTCTACCATAAATGTAAGCTGCTTGCCATATTTTGCCGAAAAATCCCCCATAAACTCGCATAACGCCGTGCCAAGTGCCGCAATATCCAGCGGCCGCTCGCCCTCCTGCTTGTGGTACGGAATCCCAAAACCGCCGCCCAAATCAATAAATTCTAGCGTGTCAAAATTTGCGGCTATGTTCAACATTCTTTTCACGCTGTCAATAAAAATTTTTATATCCAAAATATACGAGCCGATGTGCTGGTTTATTCCGATTAAAGTTAAGTTGTGTTTCGCCAAAATTTCCTTTACTTGCGGTATCTCGCTTTCGTTTATGCCAAATTTTGTTTCCTCGCCGCCCGTAACAACGCCCTGATGATGCCCGCTGCCAATTCCAGGGTTAAAGCGAGCGGCGACTTTTCCGCCAAAGTTCAGCCGCCCATATCTGTCCAGCTGCGAAAGCGAGTCGGCGCTAAATGTTATGCCCTTGTCGATTGCGTACTGCATTTCCGCCGTTGTTGCGTTGTTTGTAATAAAAAATATATCGCAAGCATCGTATTCGGCTGCCAAAAGTAGCTCAATTTCGCCAATGCTGGTAACTTCGGCGCGCAAACCCTCTTGTTTGGCTATTTTTAGCAAGGTTAGGTTGCTGTTTGCCTTAATTGCATAATTTACCACAAATTTGGGATATTTACACAAATGTTTGAAATCTCGGCACTTTTCACGGAATATCCGCTCGTTGTACACGTACAGCGGACTGCCGTATTTTGCTATTAAATCATGCGGCTCGTGCCCCATGTAAAAATTCAGTGAATCTGTTAATTCTCCATTTAGTTTCAAAATTTTGTCCTCCTTTTTGATAGGTCAAGCAATTTGTAATTATACAATAAAATTTGCGACTTTTCAAGTGCTAATATTTGTGATATAATTATGGTATTGACAAATTTTGATAAGGACGTGATACTAATAAAACCGCTAATTTCCGTGTTTAATAACGCTAATTTTTCGGACGAAGTTGCTATTACTTTCGCCGATTCTTTGGTTGCCAACATTACCGTAAACGAAACTAGCCGTGCAATGCGGCTTCAGCTTGTTTTGCAAAACGAAAATATCCCCGAAACCCTGTTTTCTCGGCTAAAAGACGAACTTGCCCTGTATTTGCCCAGTATTTCCGTTATACGGCTAGACCTAAAATATCCGCCGCCCACTTTGCCCGATACAAGTAACGTGCCTAAAAAGCCAATTCTGCCGCAAAGCAAGCCGCCCGTATCAAATACTAGCTATCGCAAAATAAAAATTAACAAGACAATCCTGCAAAATTGTCAACCTATATCCGACGAATTTTCGGCGGAACAAGATTTGTGCGTCGAGGGCATTATTTTTAACTTGGAGCGGCGTGTGCTAAAATCGGGCAGGGTGCTGATTACATACAACCTGCACGGGCGTGAGCCAGCCAACCGCTTTAACGCAATCTCGGTAAAAATGTTCACCTCGGAAGAGGATACCGCCGCTTTTGTCAACCTAAAAAATAACAAGCCCATTAGCGTTCGTGGCACGGTAAAATATGACGATTACGCCAAGGAACTATTGCTAATTGCAGACACAATAGCACCTGGCAGAGATATTTTTGTTCGTGAGGATAACGCACCGCAAAAGCGGGTTGAGTTACATTTGCACACAAATATGTCTGCGTTAGATGCTGTGTCAACCGCTAGTATGTATGTCAACCGTGCCGCATACTGGGGGCACTCCGCAATAGCTATAACCGATCATGGCGTTGTACAGGCGTTTCCCGAGGCTTATAATGTCGCAAAAAAATCGGGTATAAAAATTTTATACGGCACGGAAGCATATTTGATTAACGATGCAACCGAAAAAAAATATCATCACGTTGTTATTCTTGCCAAAAATCAAACGGGGCTGAAAAACCTTTACAAACTGGTATCTATCTCGCATTTGGAATATTTTTATCGCCGCCCACGAATTACCAAAGCTGTATTAGAAGAGCATCGGGATGGCTTGCTGATTGGCTCGGCTTGCGAGGCGGGCGAATTATTTAAGGCAATAGTAAAAAACAAGCCCGCCGAAGAATTAGAGCAAATCGCCAGTTTTTACGATTATCTGGAGATTCAGCCGCTGGGCAACAATAATTTTATGGTTCGCAACGAAGTTGTGCAATCTTACAACGATTTGCGAGATTGCAACCGCCGAGTTATTGAATTGGGCGAAAAACTTAACAAACCCGTTGTCGCCACTTGCGATGCCCATTTTATCGATTCAGAGGACGAAATTTTTCGGCGGATAATTCAGGCTGGCAACGATTACAAAGATGCCGACCAGCAACCGCCGCTGTATTTTCGCAACACCGAGGAAATGTTGGCAGAATTTGCCTATCTAGGCGAAGAAAAGGCATTTGAAATTGTGGTAACAAACACGCAAGCCATCGCAAACTCCATTGAAAACTTGCACCCAATCCCACAAGAGCCGTTTCCGCCAGTAGTGCCGAACGCCGAAGAGGACGTGCGAAATTTTGCAACCGAAAAAGCCCACGAAATGTACGGCGAAACGCTGCCGCAAATAATCGCCAGCCGCATGAAACAGGAACTGGATTCTATTATTCCGAACGGTTTTGCGGGAATGTACATTTTGGCACAAAAATTGGTAAAAGAATCGGAGGATAACGGCTATTTGGTGGGTTCGCGCGGGTCGGTTGGCTCGTCGCTGGTGGCACATATGATAGGCATAACCGAGGTAAACCCGTTGCCGCCGCATTATTTTTGCCCAAACTGCGGCTATTTTAGCGTGGAAAAAGAATATTCGGGCGGCTCTGGCTGCGATTTGCCCGACAAAAATTGCCCAGATTGCGGCAATATCCTAAAAAAAGACGGGCACGATATACCCTTTGAAACGTTTTTAGGCTTTGACGGCGATAAAGATCCCGATATTGACCTGAATTTTTCGGGCGAATATCAGCAACAAGCCCACGCACACGCCGAAGTTTTGCTAGGCAAAGGGCAAATTTTCAAATCGGGAACAATATCCACTTTGGCGGAAAAAACGGCGTACGGCTATGTTAAAAAATATTTTGAAAGCCGCAACGAAACCAAACGCCGCGCAGAAATAGATTGCCTTGTTTTGGGCTGCACGGGCATAAAAAAAACAACAGGGCAACACCCAGGCGGGCTTATTGTTGTGCCAGTTGGGCACGAAATTTACGAGTTTTGTCCCATACAACACCCCGCAAACCAAGCAAAATCGGGCGTTATTACCACGCATTTTGATTATCACTCGATGGAGGGCTGTTTGCTAAAATTGGATTTGCTGGGCCACGATGTGCCGACAATTTTGAATATGTTGCACAAATTTACCGACATTGACCCGCGCGGCGTAGCTTTGAACGACCCAAAAGTTTTGCAGCTTTTTACTTCCGAGAAAGGGCTGTACGAAAGTTACAAAAACGATAGCCCCGTTATTCCGACAGGCTCGCTGGGGCTACCAGAATTTGGCACAAATTTTGTGCGGCAAATGCTAATGGAAACCAAGCCGACAATATTTTCCGATTTAGTGCGTATTTCGGGGCTTTCGCACGGCACAAATGTATGGACAAACAATGGGCAGGATTTAATCAAGGAGCGAACCGCAACGTTAAAGGAGATAATCCCCAGCCGCGACGATATAATGGTGTACCTGATAAACAAAGGCGTTGCGAAGAAGACGGCGTTCAAGATAATGGAATCGGTACGCAAGGGTCGCGGCGTAACCGAAACCGAGACGGAGGAAATGCGGAATGCGAGCGTACCTGCGTGGTATATTAATTCGTGTCGCAAGATAGAGTATTTGTTCCCAAAAGCTCATGCGGTGGCGTATGTGCTAATGACTGTGCGTATTGCGTGGTTTAAGTTGTATTATCCAGCGGCGTTTTATGCGGCATCGTTTTCGGTTAAAACGGAAGATTTTGACTATTCTCATATGTGCAACGGGCTAGAAACCGCCCAACGGGAGTATGTTCGCTTGCTAAACACCGACCAAAAAACAGCCGACAGCGCCAAAACAAAAAGCACAATTACAACATTAGATTTGGTCATGGAGATGTACAAACGCAATATCACGTTTGCACCGCTGGATATTTACAAATCGGAATCTGCCAAATTTAAGCCGCTTAACGAGCGGGAAATTTTGCCACCGTTATCCACGGTGCAAGGTTTGGGGCAAAGTGTAGCAGAAACAATAGTTACAGCCCGCACAGAAAAGCCGTTCAGCACAGTGGACAATTTCAAAGTGAGGACAAAGGTTAATAAATCGGTGCTAGAGTTGCTTAGGCGGCACGGCGTTTTGAATGGGATTCCCGAGACGGATCAGGTTAGTTTGTTTGATATGTAGAACCTTGGGCATCTACCACAAAGTCTAACTTAAAACCCAAAACCGTGGGCTCTGCCCCCGCCTGCCGGCGGGCAGGCACACCCGCAAGGGCGCTGCCCCTTGACCCCGCAAGGAGCGCGCCCCTTGACCCGCTAAATTTTTGATTTTTTGGGGATTAGTTAATGATAGTGATAACCCGCCCGTTTTTTTGCTCCCACAAATTTGCAAAATTTGCAAAAAAAAATTTTTTTGACTTTTGCAAATTATTGTGGTATGGAATTTTGGCACGGCTTACTGGTATAAGTGTCACGCCAATCAAGGTTTGATTGGCGTTATAAGTATCAAACATAGGTCATGGCGAAATAAGGGCTAATCATTTGTCTGGTACATACCCATAGCTTACTGCCATATCAAAACAACGTTGCTTTTCATCCAGATCGCCTTTTTGCTCGTAATACTTAGACATACAAAACCATGCATCCCCATGACGTTCAAATAGCTCTATTGATTTTTTTATATCAGCAAGTGCTTCATCCAACTCTCCCTTATGCAAGAAAAATTCTCCACGCAATAAGTGAGACTGGCTTAATTCCCAATTAGTTTCTGAGTATTCAATCGCTAGATTAATTAAACCTAGTAAGTGAACATCAGCTTCTGGTTGGTTATCTTTTGCTGTTTCGAGAAGTATTCTTGATTTGTGATGATAATATACCTGCAAGTGCTGGTCTAATTCACGTGCCTTCTCCAATTCCATTAGTGCTTCCTCAATTTTTCCATTTTTGAACAAAGAATAAGCATAATCGGCTCGAATTGCCGCATTACTTGGATTTATTTCCACAGCTTTGCTAACATCAGCTAATGCATCTTTATATTTTCTTAATCGATTATAAGTCCTAGCACGATTGCGATAATAGTTGGTGATATGGGCATTCAATTCTATCGCTTTATTTGTATCTTCTAGTGCTTTATCATATTCGCCAAGCCCGTCATATATCACGCCCCGATTTACATAAAATGAACTTTCTTTCGGATTTAACTCTATCGCCTTCGTTATGTCATTCAAGGCACTTTGAAAATCATTAATCCAAGAGAATGTATTACTGCGACTATTGAAATATTCGGCATTATCGGGCATAAGTTCAATTGCTCTAGTTTCATCTTTAATACACATGTGATATTTTTTTAACATATAGTAAGCACTACCCCGATTTATGTAATATTCAGGGTTTTCAGGCATAATATTAATTGCTTCAGAATAATCCTCGATAGCCTGCCAATAATCTCTGTTATTAAAGTAATAGTCGCCACGAGCTGCGATTATGTAAGCAACATTTGATTTTACACCACCTAAAACAGTCTCGGTAAAAATATGGGGGAGTTCTTCATCAAAACAAACATCACTTAAATCGACTCCTGTCAAGTTAGCATAATCGAAACTGGTTTTGCTAAGATTTGCCTTAAATAAATTTGCTTCAACCAACACCGAGTATGCAAAATTACACCTTACTAATACTGAGTACGAGAGATTTGCTCTGTACAAATTAGTATGGACGAAATAGGTTCGGCTAAGATTTGCTTTAAATAAATTTGCTCTAGCCAATACTGAGTAACTAAAATCACACCCTGCTAATACTGAGTGTGAGAGATCTGCTCTGTAAAAATCTCTCGCTTTAAGAATCATTCCCGTTAGGTCAAGGTGGTTTAGACAGGAATATGCAAATACTCTATCCCCTGTTCGCTGTCCGCCCAGTTTTGAAAACCATTCATCAGCGGATGTTGGTGAAGGCCATTTGATTTTGGATATTTCATTGGTGTACCTGGAACAAGCCGAAAGTGTTGCAAGCAATGCTTCTTCGGAATTTCTCGTAAATTGTGTCTTCTCAAAAAAAGTTAAATTAGTCATCTTGTCGTAAGGCATACCATTTTTCAATACATAAGCAATTAATTCGCAAATCATAACCTGCCATTTACTCACATCAGAAACATTTTTTCTTTGGATTTCGCCGCACAAAAACTGATATATATACATATCGATAGGCTCTTTGCTACAAACACTAATCCAATTTTCTAGTGCAACCTCAAGTGTCCATCCAGTCTGTTCTTCTTTTTGACGCTCTAATGCGGTTTTTGTTTTTTCGAGCTGCCTTATTAATTTCCTTGCAACTAAATACTCGCCAAAACTCTTGTGAGTAAACTCAAATGTTCTGTTTCCATCATGCTCCTGAACACCAGAGTCACGAAAATAGAAAGCGGTAAGAAGGTTGGTTACGCCTCCCTTTGCTTTATCCTGAAAATCATTAAGTACATGCTCCAAGTTATTTAATCTGCATCTTTTTTCAATGTCACTTAAGGTTGCTGTCCGCCCTTTACCCTGCCAAGCAGAAACGGCTATTTCCTCTAACACTCTATCGTAATCACTTTTGCTGACACCCTTAATCGTCATGTGTGGAGACTGCCAACCACGCTCATAAACAGCATCTATAAGATCATTGTAAATCTCATTAAGTGCTGTATTTGCAGAGAATTTAACTTTTTTACGCTCGAAACTCAACGCCAACAAATAATTTAAAAGCGGTTGAGTTGTAATTTCTTCTAAAGCAGGAGTATTCAACTCATCTGGCAGACCCTTATAACCTGCATTTTTTAAGTTCCCATACTTTACCCACCATTCATTTCTTTTGTCGATGTATAATAGTTTATTTGGATCATCATACCGTTCAAAGAAATCGTCTACATAATACGGTAAAATATGGATAATTTGCCTTTCTTTTCTAAAGTTATTTTCAACCGCCTGAACAGGTAAATCACGCCCCGTGATAATCGTTCGCACATGTAGTTTGTTATGGTTATATATGCCTAACAAATTTAGAATCTGATTTATGAAATCTCGTGCAGAATCTATGCTTGCTTTTCCTTGTTGCATAATCTCATCTAAGCCATCAAAAATAATTAAAAGGTTTTCTGGGTCGTCAAGCGGACTACTGCTAAAAGACCTGCTTGAAACAAAAAACTCACCGATTACATCCTTTACATCTCGTCTCAAATCAAGCCTATAAAGCGGCACAAATAGAACATTCATGGTATCCGATATTGCTGAAGCAAGCATTTTTACAACTGAAGATTTGCCGCTACCAGGGCCTCCCCTAATTACACGCACAAAATCATCTTTGTCATCATTTTTTAGCCATTCTCGGATAGAGGTTTCTATATCAACCACTGTCTTATAAGTTTTTCGGATGTCTATATCTTCTGACTTTAACGGAAGATTACCTTCCTCTTTGGTGATATATTTTTGTTTTTTTTCTATTCTTTCTATATTGTAATACCCGCACAACGGAACAAATATTTGCGACAGACCAAAATTTTCATTAAATACCTTCTCCTCCGTTTCTTTGGCGAGGAAAGCTTTATATCTATCCCATTCTTCTTCCATTTTTTTCGTCTCAGAGAAGGGAGAATCGTCAAGGAGTTTTTCGTATTTTTCTGTATTACTTACCCACTCATCATGCAGGGCATATACAAAGAATGTTGGAAGTCTGTGGACAATAGCTTTGATTTTAGCACCATCTATGCCAGTTATTTCAAGCCATTCGCTTAAAACCGCTTGAATGTCTTTTATAAATTGGCATTCTTTTGGACGCTGAAAAAAATCAGAATCAATTATAATCTCTTTGTCATAGTTAAATTTTTTTATACGTTCAATGACGTTGCTATCGTCTAGTGAAGGAATGCTATTTTTATTTTCGCTAACCAAGTCTGTTATGGCGGAGGCAATTGCACGGTCAATAAGTTGCCAAGCCAGCCTTTCCTCAGTCTCGTCTAGCCCTAAAGTTGCACCAACATCCATAAGACTTAGCAGAAATTCATCTAAATTTCCGCCGTACCCATGGAAAATTGTTTTCCCCACCGCTGATAAAAATTCAGAAAAATCTTTTATCTTAATCGGCTGAAACAATATGTTATTTTTAATTCTTTTCATGCTGCACCTCCAAGCATACGAAAGTATTATTTCTAGGCTACAGTCTGGCTTTTCCGTCTATTTACAGGTTGCAGGATTACAAAGCAGCAATTAGCCTACAAAACGAAAATTAAACCCACCCATATAGATATTATACAACAAATTTATTTTTGTTGCAAGCATGAATAATTTGTACTCTACTGGACACTAAAAAAGCACATTGTGGTGCAATGTGCTTTTTTGTGGGGTTAGTAGCTCATCTGCCCAAACGCCCGCGGATACGCAATAACATCACGAATATTCTTCATCCCCGTCAAATACATCAAAAATCGCTCAAATCCCACGCCGAACCCAGCGTGTTTTACGCCGCCAAATCGCCGCAAATCTAAATACCAGTCGTATTCTTCGGCGTTTAGCTTGAAATGTACGATGCTTTCTTCTAGCTTGTCAAGCCGCTCTTCGCGCTGACTGCCGCCGACCAACTCGCCAACGCCTGGCACTAGCAAATCCGCCGCCGCAACCGTTTTGCCGTCCTCGTTTTGCCGCATATAAAACGCCTTTATGTCGCGCGGATAGTCCGTTAAGTAAACGGGTGCGTTGTAAACTTCCTCGCAAATGTAGCGTTCATGCTCGGTTTGCAGGTCGTCGCCCCATTTTGGCGGATATTCAAATTTTTTGCCGTCCTTTTCGGCTTGCTGCAACAATTCTATCGCCTTTGTATAGGAACATCGTGTAAAATCGGCACTTGCAACCGATTTCAACCGCTCTATCAAGCCTTTTTCTATCCAATTTTCAAAAAACTCCATTTCCTCGGGAGCGTTCGCCAACACGTAATTTATCACGTATTTTACCAACTCCTCGGCGGTTTCCATGTAATTGTCGAGGTCTGCGAATGCCATTTCTGGCTCTATCATCCAAAATTCTGCGGCGTGCGTTGTGGTTGCGGAATGCTCCGCGCGGAAGATTGGCCCGAAAGTGTAAACGTCCCGAAAGCCCATGATAAAAGGCTCGACCGCAAGCTGCCCAGTTACAGCCAAGTTAGCTTTTGTGCCGAAAAAATCCTTGCTGTAATCTGGTTCGCCGTTTTCGTTTTTTTCAACTTTTTCGTCAGGTTTCAGCGTTGTAACTCGGAACAGTTCCCCTGCGCCCTCGCCGTCATTGCCCGTTAAAATTGGTGTATGCACGTAAACAAAGTTGCGTTTTTGGAAAAATTCATGCACGGCGTGGGAGGCGAGCGACCGCACACGAAAAACCGCCGCAAAAGTGTTGGTTCGTGGGCGAAGATGGGCAATCGTCCGCAAAAACTCGTAGCTGTGGCGTTTTTTTTGCAGAGGATAATTTGTCGGGCAAGCACCCTCCAAAAATATTGCGGTTGCCTTTATTTCAAAAGGTTGCTTGGCGGTGGGCGTTTCCACAAGCCGCCCAGTTACAGTAACGCAAGCGCCCACGCCGAGTTTGGCGGTTTCGTCAAAGTTTAAGCTGTTTTCGGAATTTTCGGAACTTTCGGAACTTTCCAAAGTTCCCTCAAAAACAATTTGCACCGAGCGAAAAAAAGTTCCGTCATTTAATTCGATAAAGCCGATTCCCTTGCTGGCACGGGCGGTGCGAATCCAGCCGCCGATTTTTACGGATTTTTCGGCATATTGGGCGGTGTTTTGGTATAAATCTTTTATTTTGTTGTACATATTTTTCTCCTTTGATTTTTATTTTGGGGTATTTTGCAAATTTTGGCTTGAACGCCACAATTTCCACAATTTAATTATACCATTTTTTGGGATAATTTGCAACACAAATTTGACCCCCGCAATAAAGCCAAATAAAGCCGAAAAATAAAATACAAAAAATTTTATTTTGCTATAGCATTTTTTATTTTTTTGTGATACAATATTCTTATCAGAAATGCTACTGTGGCTCAGGGGTAGAGCAGCTCACTCGTAATGTGCAGGTCGTGAGTTCGAATCTCACCAGTAGCTTTTTTGTTGGGGTTCGTTTTGTGAATTTTCGCTATTCTATCATTCTACAAATCTACAAATCTACCAATCTACAACGGTTGCCGCAAATAGCCGTCTTCCTCTAACTCGCCGCTACCCAGCTGAATCTCAATCAGTTCCATGGCGGTGGCGGCAATCAGCGAATGTTTCGCCTTTTGCGGCACTTGCACAACGCTACCAGCCGCAACCACAGAGTCTGTGCCGTTCAGCGTTAAAATCCCCTTGCCCGTTAGCACAACCCAAACTTCGTTGCGGTTTAAGTGAAATTGCGATTTTAACTCTTTGCCAGCGTCAATCCGAATCCGCCGTATTAAAGAAGATGCCGTTTTTTCGGGCTTATAGTCCAATATCCGATAATCGCCCCAACTTTCTTGCTGATACATCGGCCGCATGGATATTTGGTCGGCAAGCGGTTTCAAAAAAGAGGTTTCGTATTTGTTGCTAACCAAAATGCCGTCATAGCTTGCAATTACCACAGAATCCGCTATTCCCTGCACAATTACGGGAATATTCAAAGTGTTGATAACGTGCGTGTTTTCGCAGGTTTCCGAGATTAGTACGTTGCCTATCGTTTGCTGGCTGATTTCGTCTGTTAGCGTGTTCCACGTGCCTAAATCTTTCCAAACGCCGTCATAGGTAACAACGCCGACACTCGGCGCTTTTTCCACAACTTCGTAATCAAAGCTAATTTTGGGCAGTTTTTCATAATTTTTGTACAGCGTTTCATAGCCGTCAAAATCGGCGTATTTTCTTGCACAGTCCAAAATATAGCCGATTTTTAGGGCGAAAACGCCGCAATTCCACAAAGCACCCTCGGTTATCAGCTTTTCGGCGGCTTTTTCGGTTGGTTTTTCCACAAAACCTAATACTTTTGTAGTTTCATAGCGTATGTAGCCATATTTTGATGACGGATATGTCGGCACAGTTCCCATTAAGCCGATATTGTAGCCCGTTTGCGAGACCAGAGCATCTGTATCTGCCAGCAGCTGAAAATACTTCTCCTGGGCGAAAACATCAATGGGGCAAACCACAAAAGTCGCTTGTTCGTCCAGTTTTTGCTCGTAGTGTAAGTATGCCGCCGCCAAGCAAATTGCGGGAAAAGTGTCCCTGCGAGCGGGTTCTAAAATGGTTTCAACGTTGCCCAGCTGTTTTTTCAAAATATCGTTTTGGGCAAAGTTGCACGAAACAAAAAGGTTGACATTTTTGTGTGCCTCGCCAATTTGCCGTGCAACCCGCTGAACCATCGACTCACTTTCGCCACGCTCGTTATGCAGCAATTTCAAAAATTGCTTAGAAAGCATATCATTGGACAACGGCCAAAGCCGCTTACCCGAACCGCCTGATAATAGTACAATCGTCATTTTTTCACTCCTTTTCAAATAATTTCAAAACCGTGGGGCTCTGCCCCACACCCCGCAAGGAGCGCGCCCCTTGACCCGCAAAATTTTTAATGGTAGGTCGTTGTAGGGGCGACCGTCCTCGGTTGCCCGTTTTCCCATTTTGCCCGTCTTCCCATTTTGCCCATTTTCCCCATTTTCCCATTCCACCCATTCCAATATAGGCTAACTTCAAACTTCCTGCCAATACCCCGCCAAAAAATCCCGCAACCGCCGCATAACTTCCGCCAGTTCTTCAACATTTGGCAAATACACCATTCTAAAATGATCGGGTGTGTGCCAATGGTAGCCTCTGCCGTGCGTTAAAAGTACGTGTTTTTCCCGCAAAAAGTCTAGCACAAATTGGTTGTCGTCGGTAATGTTGAATTTGGCAATGTCCATTTTGGGGAACATATACAGCCCAGCCTTGGATTTTACTACGCTAACGCCGTCTATCTCGTTGAGTTTTGTGTAAGTGATTTCGCGCTGTTCGTAAAGGCGGCCGCCTGGTAGCAGTTCTTTTTGGGAAAAGTTGGGTTGTTTTAACGCTTGCGGGATAATCGCCTGTGCGTTCACATTCGCACAAAGCCGCATAGAAACTAGCACATTCAGCGCGTCCAAATAATCTTTTGCACCGCTCAAATCGCCCGAGATTACCATCCACCCCGCTCTAAAACCGCAAAGTTGGTGCGATTTGGAAAGCCCGTTCATTGTAATAATCGGCAAATGCGGGGCAAGCGAGGCTATTGCGATGTGCTTGGAATCGTCCATTAGCAAGCGATCGTATATCTC
>WRKK01000325.1 GCA_009782245.1 Defluviitaleaceae bacterium
AAAAATTTAGCCTACCCGCCGACAGGTGGGCGGGTCAAGGGGCGCGCTCCTTGCGGGGTGTGGGGCAGCCTGCCCGCCGGCAGGCGGGCGCCCACGGTTTTATATTTTAACCCAAATCCGCAGGAAAAACCACCCCTTGCTGCTTGCGGACTTCGTCCATTATCTGTAGCGATTGCATGGATATTTCATTGTACTTTTGGCACGTTTGGGATTTATCCTGGATTACCTTGATAAAGTGGGCTACTTCATAGTACATATTGTTTTTGTGGGTGTCTGCTATTATTTTTTGGGGCGGTTGGTCGGCGGAGTGTAGGCTAAATTCTGTTAGTTGCGAAATTGCGGGAATCGTTAAACTTTGCCGCTCGCCTTGAATAACGCTGGGTGTAACAGCTTGCGTTATTTTGGAATAGCTTAACTCGGCAAGCATTGTATCGTAAGTTGCCAAAATTAACCCCTGCCCGTCAATGCCATTGTGCAACTTTATGCACGACGATTGTATATTTTTGGGTACGCCAAACAGGGCAACAAGTAACTGCACACAGTAAACGCCAATATCCAGCAAAGCACCGTTGGATAACTCCAGCTTAAAGGCGTTTTCTATTATGCCGTCCTTAAAACTGTCGTACCGTGAAGAATACTGATTAAACTGGAACAAAACACGGCGAATTTCCCCCAAATTTTTCAGCTGTTCGGCAATCATTGTAAAACCTGGCGTAAATAAATGCTTGCTTGCCTCTAGCAAAACAACGTTGCTGGCGGCGGCAACTTGCAACATTTTGGCAAACTCGGCGGCATTAGATGCAATCGGCTTTTCGCAAAGCACGTGTTTACCCGCTTGCATAAGCAAAATTGCTTGCTCGCAGTGAATATAATTTGGGCTTGCTATGTAAACTGCCGTAAAATCGGCGGCGGCAAACTCGCTAAAATTGGTGTACACTTTAGCAATGTTGTAATTTTTGGCAAACGGTGCGCCGCTCTCCTCGGTGCGCGAATATAGTGCAACTAACTCGCAATCCGCATAATTAGCGGCATCTATAAACCTTGTTGTTATGTTGCCTGTTCCTATAATTCCAAATTTCATTGGTGGTTGCTCCTAACTTTAATAAATTTGCGTTAAAACGCATCTTCTATGTGGTTTACGTACAAAACGCCGTTTAACTCCAAAACTTCAACAACGTCAAAACGCAGGTTGGGTTCGTTGTTTTTACTACTTTCATTGCTTTCGCTTGCGTTGGCGATAAATTTGTCAATGTAATGCACCGCCGTTTGCTTAATGCGTTGCTGTTTTTGCGGTGTTACCGCCTCTCGGGGCAAGCCGTAGCCTACGCCGCGCCGATATTTTACCTCTACAAACACAATGTAACTGCCGTCTTGCATGATTAGGTCAATCTCGCCGCCCAAAATTCTAAAATTGCAATCCAAAAAAACCATGCCCTTGCCGCACAAAAATTTTAACGCTTTATTTTGACCATATTTCCCCAACTGTGCCTTGTTTGGTTTGTTTGGTTTGTGCGATTTATCCAATTTATCCGCTTTATCCATGTTTTTCGGACTTTTCGCGGCGGGCACTTTTGCCAGCACTTTTATCTAGTTCGCTGATAAAAATCAGCACCTGTGCCACCACATCATACAAATCGGGCGGAATATGCTCGCCGAGGTCTAGTTTGGTTAGTTCGTTTACTAGTTCCGCATCTTGGTAAACGTTTATTTCGGCATCTTTGGCACGTTCTAAAATTTTTTCGGCTATTGTTCCAACGCCTTTTGCCATAACTTTTGGCGCTAGTTCGTCGGGGTTGTATTGCAGGGCGACCGCTTTTTGGCGGGGTTTTGCGTTTTTATTTTTTGTGTCCATAATTCACACCCTCATATCAAAAGTATAACGCTTGTTACTAAAATTTTCCGCATTATTGGCGGCTGTGGAGTTTGGCGGTTGTGTTAGCACGGTTGTGCGAGCGGTTTGCTGGTAGGTTACGTTTGTTACCGAAAGCCCCGTTTTTGCGAGCACGGCGTTAAGCTGGCTAATTTTGGCTTTAACTAGCTTTTCAACGGCCTCGTTGGCACAGCTGAAATTTAGCGTAAGATTGCGGTTATTTTGGTTTGCCAAAACTTCAATTCTGCCAATATTTTGGGTATCTGCCGCAATTACGGCGGTCTGCGAGCCGTTTTGCGGGGTTTTTTGCGGATTTTTATACACAAATAATTCCCCATGCCCAGGCTGCTTTTTGAACGTGAACGGAATTTGATAATAAGACACCTGTTTGGGCTGTTGCTCCAAAGATGCCATAAAAGCGAGGTTTTGCAATATTTGCACGGGCGTTTTGGGGTTTGTTATAAGGTTCTTGTAAAACTGCTGTAATTGCGGCGTTTGCAAGTTGTTTGCCTGGGATATTTTCGCCAAATCCAATAATTCTGCCCCTAATTCTGCCCCTGCATTTTGGGAATTTTGCAATAAAGCAGTCAAATGCTGGGTTGGCTCTAAAATTGCGTTTAGCGTTTTAACGCTGGCGGCGTTTTCTGGAAAGCCCGCTTGCACTAAAAATAGTGCCTTTTGCAAGGCGTAATTTTCGGGGTTTTCGGGGTTATTGTTGTTAATATTAGCGGCACTTGGCGTGTGGCTAGTTTGGTTTTGAAAATAAAGTGTTTTTTGCAAAGTGGGCTCATCTAGCGGCATATTTTGGGCTAAAATTGCACGGCCAATATCCATGTTTTGGTCGGCGGCGGTTATGCCAGCTGTTTGCAAAACTTCTTTTACTAGCTTATCTTGGCTATGTTGCGGCGAACTTCGCAGCATTTCCAGTTGAATCAAGCCGTCCAAATTATTCACTTTAACCAAAAAGTAGCTTTCTTCGCCAATGCGAGCATCGGGCAAAACTCGGGTTTTGGCGGTAAAACTGGTTTCGTCGCTTAGTTTAATGGTAATTTTGCCAGGCTGAATATCCAAAATTAACGCCTTAAAGCGTGTGCCAGGCGGAAACGCATAAAAATTATTGGTATTATAAGCAAAACCGCCAGTTTGCGAAGTACCTGCCGATTGTAGGCTTGTTGTTGCAGTTCGTGCAGAACTTGTGGAACTTGTTTTCATTGGCACACCTCTTTTGTTGTGTCTTTTGTGTCTTTTGTGTCTGCTGTATTTTTTATATCCGCTATATTCGTTAAAAATGTTTGCCGATGTAGCGGACAGCAGCCATGTTGCCGTATTGCCGCCGTATGTTTAGCTGTTCCGTAGCCTTTATTGCTGGCGAAACCGTATTGCGGGTATTTTTCGTGCAATTTGCACATATAGTCATCTCGGGCTGTTTTGGCTAAAATGCTGGCGGCGGCGATCGAATGGCTGGCTGTATCGCCCTTTTTTATAAATTTATGCGGGATATTGGGCTGCCACGCCCCTTTTACGCCATCTATCAAAACAAAATGCGGCGGATTTTTTAGCCCTGCCAACGCCATATACATCGCTTTATACGTGGCTTGCAAAATATTAATTTTATCCACCGTACTTTCTGCCACCCATGCTATGCAGTAATCTACTGCAATTTTCTTTATTTCAGATGCCAACTGTTCACGTTTTTTGGCAGAAATCGCCTTAGAATCATTAACGCCGACAATTTGCACATTAGGCGGCAAAACCACAGCACAAGCCACAACTGGCCCCGCCAACGAACCCCTGCCAACTTCGTCTATACCCGCTATATCCGCAATCCCCAACGAATAAAAATCTCGTTCATAATCCAACGGTGCTGTTTTCATTTTAACCACCTTTCTAAAAATTCACGGTCTTACAGCAGCTGTATCCCTTTCTGCTGGCAGATTTGCTTGGTTTTATCGTCCCATAAGCCCGCTTGCACTTGCCCTATGTGGACTTTATTCAAAAAATACATACATAAGCGGCTTTGCCCTATTCCGCCGCCGATGGTTGCGGGTAGCTTGTCCGCTAATAGTTTTTTGTGATAGTTTAGCGTTAATCGGTCGGTTGCGTTTTTGGCTTGCAGTTGGGCAAGTAGTGCCTTTTTGTCAACCCTAATTCCCATGGAACTTAATTCTAGCGGCATATTAAGTTGGTCAAACCAAAAAAGTATATCGCCGTTTAGTTGCCAATCGTCATAATCGGGTGCGCGCAGGTCGTGCGGAGTGCCGCTGTTAAGGTCGCCGCCAATTCCCGTTACAAATACGGCTTTGTGTTGCTTGGTAATAGCGTGTTCTCGTTGCTTGGGCGTTAAAGTTGGGTAGCGGTTTTCTAGTTCTTGGCTAGATATAAAAGTAATGTTTTCGGGCAAAGTGGCGGGTAGCCACGGATAACGCCGCACAGCCAAATCTTGTATACGTTTGAACGATTCATAAATTTTGCAAACTATCTCTTGTAAAAAACTGATATTGCGGTCTTTTTCGGCTATGATAAGTTCCCAATCCCATTGATCCACGTAAATTGAGTGAGTGTTATCCAGTTCTTCGTCTTTGCGAATGGCGTTCATATCGGTGTAAATGCCCTCGCCCACTAGCAACTGGTATTCCGCTAACGCTTGCCGTTTCCATTTTGCCAATGAATGAACAACCTCCACCGTTTTTTGGGGAATTTCTTTAGAATTAAATTGCACAGCTTGCTCGCAGCCGTTTAAGTTGTCGTTTAAGCCCGTATCAGCAGTAACAAACAAGGGTGCAGTAACCCGCATTAAATGCAACTCGGACGACAAAAAGGCCTCAAAGCTGTCTTTCAGCAGCTTTATCGCTATTTGCGTTTCCTTTAACGTCATGTAATTGTTGTAATCGTTTGCTTCAAAAAAAGTCATATTTTTTACCTCTAAAATTTTTAAGAAATTTAGCGGGTCACCTGCCCGCCGGCAGGCGGGAGGGGCGCGCTCCCACCTGCGTACACTTTTATTGAACCATTGGGGATTAGACGGACGGGCGGGAGCCCCACGGTTTTGAAGTTGCCGCCTACTTCAACCGCCAGTTTGCAACTCTGCATTGCCCACGATTCATTGCCTTGTTGGGGTGCAGCATTGTGGCGGCGACTGTGCCGTCGCTGCGTACGCCTAGTAGGTGAAAGCGGCCAGCGGCTATGGTTTCCATGTCTTGCCATGTATCGGGGTTGGCCTCTATGCCAGAGACACGCCAATAATAGGCGAGAATCCGCACAGTACCGTTGTTGAAGCGCCCTGCAAAATAATCTGGGCCAGCGGAGATTTCTTTAACATCGTGCCATTTGACAATGTTGGCAAGCAAGGTTGTATCATCGCCCAAAACGTCAAGTCTGCCATTTTTTAGCAACACCAACGCTCGCCCAGGCGACGGATTCGCAATATCCAAAACATCGGCAAGATGCCCAACATAAGCGTTTGCGTTTTTTGTTTTACCTGCGAACAGCACAGTATAATCGCGCCTTATTGCGAATGTGCATAAATAACCCGCTACAATGTGGATAACGTTTGTCCAATGCTGAACATCGCACTCGCCGTTGCGGTTTTGCCCCGTTGCTACCAATGTGCCGTCGCTTTTTAGCCCAACCGTGTGCCTAGCACCAACCGAGATATTTACAATGTTTCGCCAATATTTAACGTTGCATTGCCCGTACTCGTTGCGACCGCTTGCCAAAACTCTGCCGTCTTTTCGCAAACCTACGCTAAAAAACGGGCCAGCACAAACCGCCGCCATATCGTTCCAGCCGATAACGTTGCATTGCCCGTCTTGATTAGGGCCAACCGCTATTGCATCGCCGTTTGCCATAATTGCAATAGAGTGCATATCTGCCGAGATTCTGCTGGATAACGGCAAAACAAGTCCGTTTTTCGCCTTATTGCTACCATGCGGGGAAATTGGCACACTTTGCGGTTTTATCGGGCTTTTTGTGATTTTAACGGACTTACCAATTTTTGCAATTTCGCCGATTTTGTCATTTTCGCTGTTTTCGTAATTTTTGGGCTTTTCGGGCTTTTCGGATTTATCGGATTTTTCGGGCTTTTCGGGCTTTTCGGGTCTCTCCAATCGGTACGGGTTTTCGTAGCCAGAAATAAGTTGTGCTATATCCTTAGTTTCTGGGATTGGCGGCGGCACGATGGGCGGCTCTACTATAAGCGAGTTTAGGCGTTTGAAATCGGATAGCCCAAGCAGTTCGGAGAACAAATCCACAACCCAGTTAGCAACAGCCATACTTTCGGAATATGCCGACATATAATTTTGCACCAGCCGCGCATACACGCTAGGGTAGGCATGGGCGGCGTATTTTAGCTGAAAATAGCCGTTCAGTTCTAAAAATTGGGCTACGTGCTTGCGTTCGGCTTTTAGGCTTGGTGCTAAATCGTGCATTAGGTTCTTGGTTTTTTGTTGGTTGTAAAAAATCATATCGCCATACCGAGCCTTTATTTCAAATAAAATGTCCAGTATTCTGTTATCCATTGGCTATTCGTCCTTTACTGGGCTATTTTGCTGTATTTGCGATAATTGGCTGCCGCCTACAGGGTGCCAATTTTGCACAAAATCCAGCGAGCCGTTTCGTTGCAGCCAATCGGGGTCGGTGCAAGTTGCCAAAAGCCGCTCATCGGCGGTAAGTGCGATTAGCCGCTTATATTTGCCAAAAATGGCGGTTATATTGTGCCATTTATCCGCCGCAGATACAATCCTTTTTTCGTCCCTAAAATAGTTTAATATACGAACTTTGCCGTCCGCGCGGAGTATTGCAAAGCCGTCCGTTAAATCGGTAATGGCGATAATATCGTGAAACGGGGCAAAATAGCTGGCTGGCTCGTTCATTTTGTAGATTTTGCCGTCATTGGTTAAAACTACGCTACCCATTACGTAAGTTGAAATTATTTGCGAAACGTTCGTTAGGCTTTTTGCCCACTGTTCTTCTTCCCAGCCAGCGGCGGACAGCACAACAGAGCCATCTTGTCGTATGCCGTAAACGCCCTCGGGGTGCCACGAGATAGTTTTTATCTGTTCAAAATGGCTTAAATCCAGGTTAGATTTGCCAAATGCGACAGCTGTTCCGTCGTGGTGCAGACAAATTGTATCGTTGGCGAATGCGTATATAGCGGTTACGTTTTCCAGGTGGGCTGCGCCGCATTGATCGTGGTTGTTTTTGCCTGTTGCTAATACTCGCCCTTTGTTGGTTAGCCCTATTGTGTGGTCGTCGCCAGCCGCCACGGCAACCACAAAGTGCCAAGATTCCACATCGCATTGCAAAAAATCGTTAGAGCCGTTTGCAACAACAGTGCCGTCCTTTAGCAATGCGACAGTATGGCTTTTTCCAATAGCAACAGCGGACGAGTAGTTGTTTTTGGCGGTTTTGTAGGAATTTTTGGGCAACAAAAAACTCGGCTCGGCGGAAACATCAAGCTGTAAAAAGGTGCAAAACAGGTTAGTAACCCAAGTGGCGGCGGATATTTCAAGGCTAAATTCGTTATGCAGTTTGTCGATAATTTTGGCTGTGGCGGTTGCGGTGTTTGCGGCATTTGCACGTTGCAGGGCAGAATAGCCGCCAACTTCGATAAAGTGCCTAATAAGCAGACGTTCTTTGGTTTCTTCCTCGCTGACTAAATCCAGTAAAATTGCATAGATTTTTTGGCTACTGGCAAAAACTGTTTCGCTGTGTTCATTTTTTATTTTTTGCAAAATATTCAAAAAGTCTTTACTGTTCATTTTACACCCACTATTTTTGCCCGTTACAGGGAATTAAAAATATGCTCGTTAGGTTTTGGCATTGCGTTTTTTAGCAGCGTTAAATCGTCTTCGGTTAGCGGGTTTGCTACACATTCGGCAATGTGTTTTTGCATAAAGCAAAATTGTTCAAAGTTGCCTGGCGGGATAAGTGCATCGGCTTTGCGGTGCAGCGCGTATTTTATTGCGGCGATTGCTAATTGCTCGTTGTCAAAAATAGTTTTGCACCATGATTTTGGCAAGCGTTGGCGTTCTGCCTCGTTGTGCCATTTTCTGTGTGCTAGGGCTTTTATTGCGATTAAGCCCATCTGCTTTTTAGCCGCCTCTTCGGGAATTTTCGTGCCTAGCGTTTCGCTCAAATGCAACGCCCAATTTATGGGGAACATAACTGTATCAAAGTCAAATTGTGCCAACGTTGCTAAAGCGGCGGGTTCGTTGTGTGCCGAAAAGCCAATGTTGCGGATATATCCGTCTTTTTTGGCTTGCAAAAAAGTTTTTAACGCACCGTCTTCCGAAAATATTTGGTCAACTTCTGCCATGCTAGTTATTGCGTGCATTTGGTAGATGTCAAAATAGTCGGTCTGCAAGGTTTTAAGCGAATTTTCCAGTTCAGCTTTTGCACCAGCGGCTGTGCGTTCCATTGTTTTACACGCCAAAATGGCTTTGTTGCGGTACGGTTTAAGGGCTGGACCCAACCGCTCCTCGGCGTTGCCGTAACTGGGCGCAACGTCAAAATAATTCACACCCACATCTATCGCATAAGATACAAATTTATCGGCATCGTTCTGCGTTTCGTTCATCTCAATAATCCCGCCAAAAACTATCCTAGACACCTCTAGCCCAGTTTTTCCTAAGGTCGTTTTTAACATAATTTCCTCCTGTTTATACTCAAACAACTTCAAAACCGTGGGGCGCTGCCCCACACCCCGCAAGGAGCGCGCCCCTTGACCCGCTAATTTTTTGATAAAGTTGAATTAGTATAAATTTGTTTTTTTGCTTGCCCAACGTTGAATTAAGCACTAAACACCAAATCGCACAAATTTTTAACGTCAAAAAATTTGTGGTAGCGTTTTTCCATGGGGATCCAAATATTTTGAAATTTTCCCAATTTTTCGTCAAGTTCGTGGGCGTGGCGTATTTTTAGCCTGTTTATTTGTTCTGTGGGGCTAATTTCCAGGAAAATTTTAAGGTTATATGCGGCGTTAAGCGTTGGGTGCAACGAATACGAACCCTCTATTATGTTGATTTTGCGGGGCGTTACGGTTATTTCTTCGGCGAAATCCCATATTTGGCAGTCAAATGGTTTGTAGGAAAATTTTTTTCCTGCTGTTAATGGCGTTATAACTTCGTTTAACAAGCGTTCGTAATGCACGTTGCCGCCAGGTTCTTGCAAACGGCTGTCTGTTCGTAGGCTGGGCGGCAGAAAAAATTCGTCTGCATGAATAATATTGCAATCGGTGGTGTATATTTGTTGCAACATTGCGGCTAAAGTGGTTTTGCCAGCCGCCGCATCGCCGTCTATTGCTATTATTACTGGATTGCCCGTTTTTTCCAGTTGGCTTATGTGGCTAAAAATCGGCAGATAACGGCAGTATTTTTCTTGCACTATTCTGTAAGCTGGGCTATATTCTTGCTTAAATATTGGGCTGTGGCTAAAAGGTGCATAATTATTGGCTTGCCAAGTTGTTATGATGTTGTCTATTTCGGCGGTGCTAAATGGTAATTGGTTGCTATTGCAAAAGTTTTTTATTAACTGCATTTTCGCAAAAAAACGCTCGTTTGTGCCGTGTAGCGTTTCGGCGGAAAGTTCAAAAATGCGATAAAACACATCTTGCGGAATATCCCCCGCCGTTTGGCTGTTCATATGCACCCGACAAAAGCCAAAACCTATATTTTCTATTGAACTTGTTGAATTTGTTGAGTTTGCTGGGTTTGTTGAGTTTGTTGGGTTTGTTGAATTAGTAGTTGACTTTATATATTCTTCGTTGAAATATTTTTTTGCGGCGGTTTTATCGGCAAGCAGATGTCCAGGCCCAAATTCGCCCTGATAAACCATTTTACAAATATCTATTACCTGCAATTTGGGGTAATTAGCTAGTTGCGCATGGCACAGTTCCAAAAGATTATTAAAGTCGTTCACCAGTTTGTAATGCACAATTTGCAATTTTCAAGAGGATAAAAGGTACGGCTTAATTGCAAATTGTGCTTTCCCCTTTCGTTAAATTCGCTAAAATTGTTTAATTCAAACGTCAGTTTTAGTCTTAAAGCCCGCATTTTTTAATGCCAAGATTATCATAGGTATTAGCAGAATTTGCACTACTATACCAGGCAAGGCATTTACAAAAGCACCTGCCAAAAAAAGTTCAAACGAAAATGGCAAGCCAGCTACGCCGATAAGCACCACTCTCGCCGCCGCCCAAACAACTCGCCCGATTAGCATAGCACCAATAAGGCTTGCGTATAACGACGGGATATTTTTCGGCAAAAAGTGGTACAGCAAGCCGATAGCGATACCGTATGCAGCGAGCTCAAAGGTCATTGCGGCGGCGGTCAGCAGCGGCGGCATACCTATCATAAAAAATCTGGTAAATGGTGCTAACAATCCGACAAGTCCGCCATATTTTGGCCCTAAAACAATGCCGCAAACAAGCACGGGAAAGTGCATCGGTAAAAGCATAGCACCAAAAGTTGGTATATTACCAACAAAAAACGGCAAAATCAAGCAAAGGCATAAAAATAGCGATGCCAAAACCAAGTTTTGCGAAGAAGTATAACTTCTAAATGCAACTCTGTCAATACTCATAATTAATCCTCCTCATTTCTGTCTTTCTGTTCGTTTTTAGTTTTTAACTGCCAATAATCGCAACAAAGGTTGAATCCACGGGCTTTGTTGGCGTTTTATGTAGTAAATTCAACAACGTCCAACCTCGCTTGCGTTAATAAATGTAATTTTACAGCACTAAAATTGTTTTGTCAAGTTTTGTGAAAATTAGCTTTTGACCTTTTTGACCTTTACGCCACGGCAGGTTTTGGCTTTTTGTTCGCAAGCAGCACAAAAACCATAATAACTAGCAAAAATATATTCAACATAAACGGAAACCGCCTATCCATATCAGACAAAAGCCCCGCTAAATAGCCGAACGGGCTGGATATAGCCAATATTATAGCACTAAACAAACTGCGAATACGAGCCCGTTCTAGCGGATCTATTGCGTTTACAACAAGTGCATCTAGGCGGGGCAGTAATAATGCCGCCGCGCAAGCGTCCATTGCAATGTACACCGCCAGCCAAAGCCAGTCATATTGCGGGGTTGCCAACAGCCAGCCCATCGAGATTATGTACAACACTAAACCCGCAACCATCATGTATTGCGATTTATACTTGCTTAGCCGCTCTTGGATAACCAGCAGAAACAGCAACATAATAGCCGCTCGCAATATTGGAAAATACGCCAAAAAGGATTCTGGCACGGATAAATTTTGTGTGGCGTATAATGCAAAAAAAGTGCCGCTTACCAAAAAAACCACGCCCCAAATTGCCTGTAATATAAGGGCTTTTGTCATCAGCCTAGAGCGGATAATTTGCAAAAATACCGCCTTGTACCCCAATATGGACTGCATAACAGGCACATTTTTAACAGCCGCCATTCTTTCTGTGCCGCGCTTGGTTTCGGTGGAATAAATGTACAGCACGATAAATTTGGTTGTCATAAATATAAAAGCAAGCACGTACAAAACCCGAACAACAGGCACAACGCCGTATATATGCACAAAATAGCCCGCAATAGGAGCAAAAAACACAGCCAGCAAGCCAGTTATGTAAATCCAGTTAAATATAGGTGCAACGTCCTTTTCGTCGGTATCGTCCACCCAAAGGCATTCCCACGAAACAGCCGTAATTTGCCACAACGAATTTATTATCGCCGCCGCCAAAAACCACCAAAAATTTTGCGAAAACGCCCAAATTAATGTCGGGACGCTCCACGAAACAATATCGCCGATAAGTGTGGTTAGCCGTCTGCCAAATTTATCAGTTATTATACCCGCCGTCAGCGACATCACCACCTGTATAAGCCGCCCAATAGACAACAACAAGCCAATTTCCCTATCCATTACGCCCAAATGATACATATAGAGCGTAACAAACGGCACATACAAATTAAACGGAATCCCATACAAAGGCTCGGTCAACACACAAGCCCGCGCATTGCCCCTAAGTGCCAGTAAAAACTTAAACATTCAAAAAATCCTCTTTTCTGATATATTCAAACAACTGCAAAACCGTGGGGCAAATCAAAACCGTGGGGCTCTGCCCCACACCCCGCAAGGGAACGCGTCCCCTTGACCCCGCTAAAAATTTTAATGGGTTTTAGTGGCAAGTTTATGCTGTAATGGTTAAATTTGCGGTGGATTTTCCGTAGGGGCGACCGTCCACCTGCGTACACTTAGGTTAAATCGTAAAGGGAAAACGGGCGACCGAGGACGGTCGCCCGTCCGTCTAATCCCCAATGTTTCGATGAAAGTGTACGCAAGTGGGGCGAACGTCCCCTGCCCATTTGCCCATTCCGATACAGGCTAAAAGGTAAGCACAAGCCCGTCCGTATTTCAGGACGGTAAAATTTTTGGCGGCTTAAAAATATTTAGTTGCGAGACGATTATTCCGATAAATATTAACGCACCGCCAATGTAGCCGTAAATGCTTAAAAATACGCCCAAAATTACCACTTCGCCGATTGCGGCAAAAACGGATTCTAGTGAAAATATGACGGCTGAACGGGCTGGGGCTACGTGCCGCTGACCTATCACTTGCAAAGTGTACGCCAGCAAAACAGAAACAAATATAGAAAAACCAATGGGCAGCCAGGCTTGCAAAATAACCGCAAACTGCAAATTTAGCATATCCTCAAAAATAAGTGCGGCGAAAAGGCTAAAAATGCCGCAAACTAAACATTGCCCCGCCGCAAGCGTTACGGGCTTAACGTTTGCGGCGTGTTTATCTATTACCAAAATATGTATCGCCCAGCCAAAAGCACACGCCAATAATAATATAGTGCCAATATCCACCACTAAAACGCCGTCTTGTAGGTTCATAAAATATAAGCCAGCCGTTGCAATTAATGCACCCAGCCAAACTACTTTTGTCGTTTTTTGCCGAATAAGTATTCCCAAAATGGGAACAAGCACAATATACAAGCCAGTAATAAAGCCCGAAACGCCCACCGAGCCTGTTATTGCAATGCCCCATTGCTGCAAAGCCGCAGAAACAAACAAAACAAAACCTACAATAAATCCCGCTTTTAAGCTGTATTTGTAAGTTGCAATTTTTTCTAAACTATTTTTTGGGCTGTTCGGACTGTTCGGACTGTTCGGACTATTTTGGAAACCATTTGTGGTTTTGCGTTCCAAAACAATAGCGACAATAGCCAAAAGACTTCCGCCAACGCCAAACCGTATTGCATTAAAAGTAAAGGGGGTAATATAGTCCATTGCGGCACGTTGCGCCACAAAACCCACGCCCCAAATAAAAGCGGCAAGTGCCAAAATTGCAGTATAACGCTGTTGCATAAAATAATAAATTCCAATCTTTTTACTTATTTTGTTTACAAAATTTTGCTAGGAACAGGCGAACGTTTGCCCCCAATCAACAGGGGGCGTTGCCGTTGGCGTTGGGGGTTTCACCTGTCCGCCGACAGGTGGATAACGGGCGACCGAGGACGGTCGCCCCTACGAGAAAACCAACGCAAATTTAACCACTACATCACCAATTTAACACAAAAAACACTAAAAATTTTACGGGGTCAAGGGGAGAATCCCCTTGCGGGGTCAAGGGGCAGCGCCCTTGCGGGTGTGGGCAGCGCCCACGGTTTTGAAGTTGTTTTTGCACTTTACACAGGCAAAATAACTCGTGTTGCTACAAAGTCAACGCCTGTGTTTGCGGCGTTTGCTAGTATTATGTCGCCTATGTTTATTGGTGCTTTTACTGTTATGGCTTGTACTGCTTTTGCACAAGCCATAATTTTGTTTTTGGGAATAGGCTTGGCGGTTTTTACCGAAAGCATTGGAATATCGCCGCCAT
>WRKK01000326.1 GCA_009782245.1 Defluviitaleaceae bacterium
TTATCACAATCATCATAACCGAAAACAAGCCAAGCAAAACCGAATACGAAAACCTCTCGATAACATTCAAGCCAAAAATAATCTGCCTAAACGAGCGGGACGGCGACGCAACTTTGCAAAAAATAAAGCAACAACTAGCAAACGGCGAGCCAATCAACGAGTTGGAACTGGTATATCTACCAATGTACGGCAGCAACCAAGGCACAACCATGTACGAATTTTTGGAATCAGCGATACAACTAACGCCGCAAATAAGCGATAACGCACAAATAACAAAGAAATTGCAAATATTATTGCTATTTTTAACGCTACGCACCGCAGATACTAGCAAAATAAAGAAAATTTTGGAGGATAATATGACTATTACGAATGATCACCCTGTTGTACAGGCTTTATTGGAGATAGGTAATGATAGGGGTAGAGCCGAGGGTATAGCCGAGGGTAGAGCCGAGGGCGAAAATAAGGGCAGAGCCGAGGGAATAGTCCTAGGCGAAAAAAATAAGAAAAATGAAACTCTATCAATAATGAAAGACCTAATCAAAAAAGGCTTTACTTTGGAAGAGGCGACAGATTACCTAGCCAACAACACGTAAACCTTACCCACCAATGCTAATTTTGGAGGATAATATGACTATTACGAATGATCACCCTGTTGTACAGGCTTTGTTGGAGATAGGTAATGATAGGGGTAGAACCGAGGGAATAATCCTAGGCGAAAAAAAGAAGAAAAATGAAACTCTATCAGTAATGAAAGATTTAATAAAAAAAGGTTTTACCTTGGAAGAGGCTACAGACTACCTAGCCAACAACACATAAAACCCGCCACAGCAATTTTGAAATAAATTATAAGGCTTGTGCGGCGTTGCGGGAAAAGCTGACAAGCTGTTGACAGTATTTTGGATACTTAAAATTAGCCCAATTTTATAGGATTGGGCTTTTTTGCGTTGCAAGCAATTTTTGCTAAAAAATAAATTTGTCAATTTTGCACAACAATTAAACCGCTAAATAATTTTTGTGTACATTTTGCACAAAAAATACCCAAAAATCATCGAAAATTTCGTAAATAACCGCTCTTGACACGATATATATATATATATACTGGACATTGTTGAGTTTTTACTAACTGCTAGGCTTGCAAAAAATATGTCAACCTAGCAAAAATTACAAAATTGAAAGGAAAAAATCAACTATGTTTAACACAAACAAACCTCAAAGAGGTTACAAAAAACTAGCAGCCATTACATTAACCTTGGCTACAGCACTAATTTTGGCGATATTGCCAGCACAAACCCAAGCGGCAGCAGCAACCGCAACCGCTCGCACGGTTACAGTCTTCCGAGTAGACGGCAGAAACGCCGACATATTCCGAAACAGCACCTCTCGCCGCACCGCACCACGTGCCAATGTACGCATAGGTGCAAACGATACGCTAGTTACAGGCGATAACACGCAAGTTTACCTAAATTTAGACACGCTTTCATTGCTGAAAATGGATAGCAATAGTGAAGTAAATTTTGAGTTGACAAACAACCTAATAGGCTTAAACCTGCAACATGGCACGGCGTTAGTACAAGTGGCAGAGCAAGCCGCTGAGCAAGCCATAGAATCCAGACTTGGACATTTGATACTTGCAGTACGCGGCACAATGTTTACAATGGGGCATTTTGAAGAGGAAGACATAGTCTTTATTGTCATGCTTTCAGGTAGCGGCGAGATTGACGGCATTTTGCTAGAAGAGGGACAAATTTTAACGGCGTGGTACGATGCCGCAGAGCCACAAATACATATTTCTGGGCAGATTATCCAAGACTGGCGAAACGAAGAAGTTGACCGCAACATTGCAATCAGCGAAATATACTTGCCCGAACTTGATACGTTTACCTTGCATGAGATAATCAACAACAGCGAGTATTTGCTAGAAAACAGCAATTTTGTAACGCAGGATTTGCTAAATCAAATTCCGCCACTTCTAGAAACGGAAACACCAACAGAAACTCCGCAACGCAGTTTTAGCGATGCACAAAACCGTTGGCAGATAGCACAGCAAAACCGCCGTGCTGAGGAGAGTGCAAATAACCAAAATTACCAAACTGTGCAAAATGGCGATTTTGGTGATTTTGTAGTGCCTAGCTTGCCAAGTTTTCCAAGTTTTCCAAGTTTGCCGCCAACTGGTGGTAGTGGCGGAAATGGGAGCGGTGGCAACGGCAACGGTGGAAACGGCAACGGTAGCGGTGGAAATGGTAGCGGAAACGGCGAAAATGGAAAAGGCAACGGTGGAAATGGTAGCGGCAATGGAAATGGAGAAACGGTAGAGTATATAGTTATAGGTGGGCAAGCGATTCCTATAAATGCTACATTCGTAGTTTTGGGTAATATGGGCTTAACAGATGCAGATATAGAACCTCTTGCAAGGCTTACTAATTTGACAGATTTATGGTTGTGGAACAACAACATAACCAACATAGAACCCCTTGAAAACCTTACTAATTTGACAGAGTTAGTGTTGAACTTCAACAACATAACCAACATAGAACCCCTTGAAAACCTTACTAATTTGACATCGTTAGCTTTGTGGGGTAACAACATAACCAACATAGAACCCCTTGAAAACCTTACTAATTTGACATGGTTACAGTTGGGCGGAAACAACATAACCAACATAGAACCCCTTGAAAACCTTACTAATTTGACAGAGTTAGTGTTGGGCGAAAACAACATAACCAACATAGAACCCCTTGAAAACCTTACTAATTTGACATGGTTAGGTTTGTGGGGTAACAACATAAGCAACCTAGAACCCCTTGAAAACCTTACTAATTTGACAACGTTAATGTTGACTGCCAACAACATAACCAACATAGAACCCCTTGAAAACCTTACTAATTTGACAACGTTATATTTGGACAGCAACAACATAAGCAACATAGAACCCCTTGCAAATCTTACTAATTTGACATGGTTATGGTTATCGAGCAACAACATAGCCGACTGGTAGCCAGTAAACCATATAGACAACGTAGGTGGCCGCCCAGCGACTTGGATAAGACAAACCAACGCAACCGCAATCTGGGCAACTTTCTCAACCGTTGAAACCCACCCAGAACCACCAACCCAACAACCCCCCAACAACACACCCCAAGAGGGCAACGACCAAGAATTTTGGGACATAGATTTAGACGATTTGCTAACCCCAACCCCCGAAGTTGATTTTGACCTGCCCGCTGGGCAGGTGGGCGAAGAAAGCGAAACAGACGAAACAGAAGAGAACGAAACCGAACCCAACGACAACGAAGAATCCCCAACAGACAGCGAAACCAACAACGAAGACCCACAAGAGGGCAGCGAAGACGAATTTTGGGATATAGATTTGGACGACCTGCTAAATCCAAACCCAGAAGTTGACGACAACGAAGAAACAGACGAAATAACAACACCAGAGTTTCCAATAGTTGGGGTTGACGAAGACGAAGAAGACGAGGGCAACAACGAAGACTACACCGAACCCGCAACCGACTACACCGAACCCGACAAAACCGAACCCGAAGACACGTTAACCGAAGAAAACGAAGAAGAAGAAACTGAAGAAGAACCAGACAACGACTAAACCTCAAAAAACAACCAAAAAACACCGCTTGCCAAAATCCAAGCGGTGTTTTATTTCAACCATTATCTGCAAAATTACCAAGCATTGACAAGCCCAAAATTAAGTTGTATACTATCAACATCAACATCAAAAAACATTTAGATGGGGGAACACCATGGAACAAGCAAAAGTAACAAGATACGACGGAACAAGGGTAATCTCTTTGGACGAGATTGACAAAGAATTTGACGGCGGGTGCGTTTTGATAGATACTACTGACTTTCTTCCCAAAGAAATTAAAGGCTATTTATTAGCATCAGCGAAAGGCAAAGGGGATTCAACTTTGCTACTTGACTTAAAACACAAAGAGTATATGGGAATGGGCGTAATGATGTGGAGAGGCAATCCCCCTGGAAGATTTGACGATGTTGGTTTCATGCAAGATTAATTTAAGACCAAAATTTAGAATTTAAGACCAAAATTTAGAAATGGAGGTAACATTATGGAACAAGCAAAAGTAACAAGATATGACGGAACAAGGGTAATCTCTTTTGACGAGATTGACAAAGAATTTGACGGCGGGTGCGTTTTGATAGATACCGCAGATTTTCCCAGAGAGATTAAAGGCTATTTATTAGCATCAGCGAAAGGCAAAGGGGATTCAACTTTGCTGTTTGACTTGTTGTTCAAAGAGTATAACGATAGAGAAGTATTGATGTGGAGGGGCAATCCTCCTGGAAGGGGGGACGATGTTGCTTTCATACAAGATTAATTTAAGACCAGAAGTTAGGAGTCGGAATATATTTACGTCTAGTATATTCAATCAAAGTGGAGAGTCAAGTAAACCTCCAGTATCAACTTTTATTGATACTGGAGCATCTAACACAATGTTGGATATTAGGTTAGCCAACAAATACGGCAACAAGCTGGATTTAACCGAAACCATAGCAATAGCTGGCTACCGTGCAACCGCTATTGGCTACGTCATACCCAAAATTTTGTTAGACAACAAAATGACAATACAAAAAGTTTTCGTTTGGGGCTTCCCTTTTGAGGGGGGTTGGTTGGACGGCTTTCTTTTGTTGGGACTAAACACGCTAAACAACTGGAAATATACCGTCAATAAAGCCGAAGACGAACTACAAATAGAGGAAAATTTTCCGCACGATTTGCTTTATAAGCGTACTCCGTATTTTAACCGTTTTAGCAAAGGCAAATATGCCGCCGTTTAAGCAAAACCCGCACTTTTGACATATTTTTTATTGACACCTAGCATTTCCCAAAAAACTATGCTACAATAAAAAAAAAGGAGTTAAAAAAATTATGCTATCAGAATCAAAATTATTACAGGTAAGCAAACCAGGCCGCTATATTGGCAACGAGATAAATATCGTGCAAAAAAACCCCGCAAACGTGGCTGTTCGCTTTGCTTTCTGCTTTCCAGATGTGTACGAAATTGGTATGAGCAATTTGGGCTTGCAAATAATGTACTTTCTGCTTAACGAGCGGACGGACACATTTTGTGAGCGTGTTTTTATGCCTTGGACGGATATGTTGCCCATAATGCAAGCCGAAAAAACGCCGCTGTGGGCTTTAGAAACGGGCGACCCAATAAATAATTTTTCGTTTTTGGGCTTTACTTTGCAACACGAACTAAGTTTTACTAATGTGCTGGCTATGTTGGATTTGGCGGGATTGCCGCTACACAGCAACCAGCGTACAAACGATATGCCCATTGTTTGTGCGGGCGGTCCTTGTGCGTGTAATCCCGAGCCGATGGCGAGTTTTGTGGATTTTTTTTACATAGGCGACGGAGAGGCAACAATAAACAGTATTTTGGATATTTATTGCGAAAATAAACGCAAAAACGGCGGCAAACACAATAAACAGGACTTTTTGGCGGATATTGCCAATTTATCGGGCGTTTATGTGCCCGCATTTTATCAAACAACCTACAACAATGACGGCACTATTGCCCAGTTTACGCCAATTATCGCAAACGCACCCAAAACGGTGCAAAAAACATTGGTAAAATCCTTGGACGAAACTTTTTTCCCCGATAAAATGCTTGTCCCGCTAATAGATACCGCCCATAATAGGGTTTCTTTGGAACTGTTTCGGGGTTGCAAACATGGTTGCAAGTTTTGCCAGGCAAGTGCCACGCAACGCCCTATCCGCTACCGCAAGCCCGAAACCTTGCTAAAACAAGCACAAACCCTGCTGGACAACACAGGGCACGAGGAAATTTCGCTTGTTTCGTTAAGCACTAGCGATTATCCTTGGTTTACACCGCTGTTGGACGAATTGCTGAAAATTACCGCCGCCCGAAACGTAAATATTTCGTTGCCCTCCCTGCGGCTAGATGCCGTTTCTTTGGACGCTTTGCAGAAAACCCAGGAAATACGCCGCTCCTCGCTAACTTTTGCGCCCGAGGCTGGAACGCAACGCTTGCGCGATGTTATCCGCAAAAATATTACTGCGTTGGATATAAACGAGGGCTGCCGTGCCGCTTTCGCCGCTGGCTTTGACCGCATTAAACTTTATTTTATGACTGGGCTGCCAACCGAAACGGACAAAGATCTGCAAGCAATAGCGTTATTATCGCAAGAAATATCGGACGAATACTATTTATTGCCCCGCGAGCAACGCCGCCGACCACTAACGCTAAACGTAAGTTGCTCGTGCTTTGTGCCGAAACCGTTTACGCCGTTCCAATGGGAAAGCCAAGATACCGCCGAAACGTTCATACAAAAGCAAAAATATATCAAAGACAACCTAAAAAATAAGCGGATTGTCTACCGTTATCACGATGCCAAAACCGCCGTTGTAGAGGGCGTACTTTCGCGCGGCGACCGCCGAGTAGCCGCCGCAATAGAATCCGCCTACAAAAAAGGGGCAATATTTGACAGCTGGACAGAAGTTTTTAGCTACGATTTATGGGAACAAGCGTTCGCCGAAACTGGCGTGTCGCCCGAATTTTACGCATATCGCAAACGAGATTCCGCCGAAATTTTGCCCTGGAATTTTATTAAAGTGGGTGATTACCATGAATAAAATGAATAGAGAATACGACCGCCGTTTGCTAAAATTTGAAAAAATTGGCAAAATGAAATTTATTGGACATCTGGATTTGTTGCGGATATTTCAGGGGGCAATACGCCGTGCAAAGTTGCCAATAGCTTACTCTAACGGCTTTAACCCGCACCAAAAAATGGTTTTTGCGTTGCCGTTGCCGCTCGGTATGCAGGGAACTAGCGAATATTTGGAACTTTTTTTTGATAAATCGGATAAATTGGATAAATTGGATAGAACGGATAAATCCACCAAAAACGAGGTTGACATTTTTGCATTAAACGATTATTTGCCAACTGGCTTGCGAATTTTGGAATGTTACGAAATATCGGAAAAAACGCCAGGCCCAGCAGGTGCAGTAAAAGCCGCTGAATATCGTCTAATATTTGACGGCATACAAAACACAGCCCCGTATTTACAGCAATTATTAGCCAGTCCGCAAATTATCGCATTAAAGAAAACCAAAAAAGCCGTTAAAGAGACGGATATTCGCCCAGATATTTTCGCCTTAAAATTAGAATCGGGCGAAACCGCAATATATATGCACCTTTCGGCTGGTAGCGGCAGAAACCTTAATCCGTTGCTTGTCGCCAGCCAAATATTTGACAAAATGGGCATAGTTATGCCAGAGCACGAAATCAGCATTACTAGAGGAAATTTATTTGCTTGCATAAACGAAAACGCAGAATATAGCCTTGAAAACAGCCGTTTTTTGTGGCAAATTAAAGAGTTTTGACAAAATTTATAAATTTTTGTCAACCATAAAGGAGCAAAAAATATGTACACTTGGATTTTTTACGCTACAGGCTCGGCAATTTTTGCGGCGCTGACTACAATATTGGCAAAAATCGGCTTGCAAAACATAAATTCCTATTCTGCGACGGCAATACGAACGTTGGTTGTGTTGGTTTTTGCGTGGATAATGGTGTTTTTAACTGGCTCGCAGGTGGAAATTGTTGATGTAGAGCCGATGACGTGGCTGTTTTTGATATTATCGGGTTTTGCGACGGGCGGCTCGTGGGTTTGCTATTTTAGGGCATTGCAGCTTGGCTCGGTAAATAAGGTTGTGCCGATAGATAAAAGCAGCACCATTTTAACAATGATTTTGGCATTTATATTTTTAGCCGAACCGATAGGCATTTTAACGGCGTTTGGCATGGTTCTTATGGCACTTGGCACGTGGCTAATGTTGGAACTAAAAAAAGATGACGGGGAATCTGGCAGTAGAAAATGGCTTGTTTTTGCCGTTTTGGCGGCTGTTTTTGCGGCACTTACCGCTATTTTGGGCAGAGTCGGCATTGTTGGCGTAGAGGCTAACTTAGGCACGGCAATTCGCACCGTTGCGGTAGTTCCAATGAGTTGGCTAATGGTGGCAATAACCCGCAATAGTGCCGAAAAAAGTGCCAAAATCGATGTTAAAGGTTGGGTTTTTCTTGTGCTTTCGGGCGTTGCAACGGGTGCAAGCTGGCTATTTTTCTATCGAGCCTTGCAGCTAGGCAATGCAAGCCAAGTTGTACCAATCGACAAACTAAGCATTGCCTTTACAATGGGCTTTTCGGCACTATTTTTGGGCGAACGTTTTTCGCTACGCACAACTGTTGGCTTGCTGTTGCTTATTGTTGGCACATTGCTGCCGATTTTGATTGCTTAAAGATTTCCAAAATTTCCAAAATTTCCAAATTTAGGAGGAATTTTTATGAACGACAACTGTTTATTTTGCAAAATTATCAACGGCGATTTGCCGTCTTACAAACTTTACGAGGATAATTTATTTTATGTTATGCTGGATAAATTTCCGCAATCGGTGGGGCATACTTTAATTTTGACAAAACGCCACGCCGCAAATATTTTTGAACTGACCGAACAGGAAACGTGCGGCGTTTTCACGTTAGCCCAAAAATTTGCAACCGCAATAAGCCAGCAATTAGCCGTGCAAAATTTTAACATAGTGCAAAACAATGGCAAAGCCGCAGGCCAAGAGATAGACCATTTTCATTTGCACATAATTCCACGGTATACGGGCAATGCGAAAAAATCTGCCGCCCTAACAGACGACGATTTTAGCGAATTGCTTGCTAAACTTAAAATGCAATAAATATTTTTGCAAAACATTGTTCAAACAACTTTTTTGTGCTATAATAAGTTCAGAGTTCAAAATGTCCGTTTCTTTAAGTGCCGCTGATATTGATTAACGAAAATACTAAAATCCAATTTGTAATCCAACAAACAGGCAAAAAAACCAATTTTAACCATAAAATAAGCTACTGTAGCACAGGCAAATAAAGGTTTTGCGGATTAAAACTTTGTTAAACGATAAACTGTGGGTTGTGGCAAAAAGCATTTGTCAACGCAAAACCTCGGAGTGTTGCGATGAAAAATCCCACCAAATTTAGGAGGTACGATTATGTTAAAATTTTTGCATAAATTACTTGCCGTAATGTTAGTTTTGTTTATTTTGTTTCCTATAGCACAGCCTGTTTCGGCTAGTTCGGCACGTACTATTACAATTTTTGCGGTAAATGGTGCTAATGCTTGGGTGTATCGCCCAGATAATACGCGCACCCCCGCCCGAGAACGGCGGCGCATACAAACCAGCGACACTCTTGTAACTGCCGCAAGCACCACCATAGATGTCCGCATGGATCAAGCCTCCTTGCTAAGAATCGACCAAAACAGCCGAGTAACCGTGGGTGCAATGGGTGGTCTTTTGCGGCTGACCGTAGACGAGGGAAACGCTTTAGCACAAATATCCGAACAATCCACCAACAGAGGAATAGAGGCACGTTTGGGTAGCGTTGCGATGACTGTTCGCGGCACGGTTTTTACTTTTGGCTTTAATGCTACAACTGGCGTGCACCATGTAACAATGCTGTCTGGTAGCGGCGAAATTGACGGAATTATCCTAACAGCAGGGCAAATGTTATCTTATTGGGAAAATCCTTTGCTAATGGCAGATATTGCGGGCAATATTATTCACGACCACGTTAGACCAGGTTTGTCCCACTTGGTTGTTAGCGACCTGCATTTAGAGGACATAAACTATTTTACAGCACAAGCCATTTTAGATAACCAAGATTATCTGTTGCAAAACGCTGATTGGCTAACCGCAGACATTATTGCCGAAGTTGCAACCGTAGCAGAAACACTTAGTCCAGCAGTACAAACTCCGCCAACCAGCCAAAACCAACAAACTACCCAAAACCGCCCAGCAACACAAGCACCAACTGCTACATCTGCGTATGTTCCAAGTCCGCCGCAAGTAGTGCCTATTGTACCCGCTCCATTGCCAACGCCAACCGCAATAACAACGCCGCCACCGACCACAATAACGCCACCACCAACGACAACAACACCGCCACCAACCGCAACAACACAACCGCCAACGACGACAACGCCACCAACACAACCACCAACGACGACAACACAGCCACCACCAACTGCAACAACGCCACCAGGCGGAACACCAACGCCGCAACCAACTGCAACAACAACACCAGGCGGAACACCAACGCCAACTCCAACGACAACAACGCCGCCACCAGACGGAACACCAACTCCAACCCCAAACGGAACGCCAACCCCAGCTCCAGGCGGAACATCAACCCCAACCCCAGACGGAACACCGCAACCAACGGCAACCCCAACGCCAACCCCAGACGAAACACCAACGCCAGAACCAACGCCAGACGAAACTCCAACGCCAGAACCAACTCCAACCCCAGACGAAACCCCAACGCCAACGCCAACCCCAGACGAAACGCCAACTCCAACTCCAACCCCAAACTACGAAAACACAATCTACATAACATGGTATCCACCTGCGGCAATCAACCCACGCGTTTTGCTTAGCACACCAGAAAATGAAAATGCGATAATAAGAGAGAGTGCAAACTTTACACACGGGCAATACTATGAGTTTACTCATTCAGTAAATGCGAGCGAATTTAATCTTGCTGAAAACCGACCAATTGTAGCAGCAGGCTATAGCTTTTTGAATATATATACAAACGTTGATTCTTCGCTATTTGAACTTGACTATGTTACCGTAAACGCTGCACCGCCGCACGGCACAGCCATGAACAATGGAGTTTTGAATTTTCAACCGCTGATTGCCGCCGATTTTGTACCTGCTGCTACTGCTGGCAACCAGCAAATGCACATACACTTTAGGTTTACGCCAGTTGCTCCGTCAGCTAGATATTTTATTAATGTTGCTGGTATACAATATGGACAACAAGGTAGCGTAAATATAGAACCTGAAAGTTATCCTTGGGGACATGGATTTTTGCCGTATGGGCAAGGCGGGCCTGGTTCAATCTCTATGACTGTAAATGCACGCCTTGAAGATAATCCTACGCTTGATGATATTGAGGTGCGAAACTTGCCAGAAGATTGGGATTATGATGTTAGTTGGTATTCTGAAGTAGAGGGAATAATCCTTGTAACCTTTATACCGCCACCAATAAACGGGTTTTTTGCCGCATTTTTTGCAAACTTGCCAATTATTGGCGATATGTTCCCGCAAAATACGCCGCCGCCAATTATTATCGCCGATGACGAAGAGGATAACGAGGAAGATTTGCCCGACATAAACCTTGACGATTTGCTAACATTAACGCCAGAAATTGACTTTGATGCAGACAACAACCCGATAGTTATCCACCCAGAAATTGACGGCAGCGAAGACGAATTTTGGGATATAGATTTAGATAATCTGCTAACGCCAACGCCAGAAGTTGACCCAATCGACCCAAGCGACCCAACCGAAACGCCCACCGACTATGACGGCATACAAGAAATAGGCAATGCAGATGTAGAAATAGACGAGATAGACGAAATAGACAAAATAGAGCCAGAAGAGGGCTTGCAAATAGTAACCGAGCCGCCAAAATACGACCCTAACGGCGACGATATAATCCCAGAAGATGCTTTTGACAATTACAGCCTCATTACACCAGAAGATGCTCTGAATTTGGAAACAGACCCAACAAATGTACTACCAGACACAAGCGTTTTAGATTTAGGCGAACCCGCATACACAGCCCCCGAAGAGCCTTACAAGCCAGCCCCAACAAGGCCAACCTTGCCAGATGTAAACAACTACAACAAATACAGCAACGGCAACACCGATAACACCGACGAACGGCTGGAATCGCTTTACCTAAAACTAACGCTAGATGCTGAAAGCAAAAAATAACACAAAATAATCATAAAAGGTGCTGTTGCAACCATAAAACGGTTGTCAACAGCACCTTTTGCCTGCTGGCGTTGATTTAACGCTAAAAAACGTAAAAAACAAGCGGGGCAAGGGCAGTTTGCGATAATGCTATTAAATTACCCGAACCTTAACAATATTAGCAATTTTCAGTAGTTCGTTTTCAATGCCGTCTAGTGAAACGTTGTCTACATCTAGCATTGTGTAGGCAAATTCGCCGTTACTGCGGTTTAGCATATTGTAAATATTTAGCGATCTATCCGAAAAAACGCCAGTAATTGGGCCGACAACTTTTGCCACGTTTCTATGTATAATGCAGACCCGTTTTTGGGCGGCTATATGCGGAATCTCGCAATCTGGGAAGTTGACGGAATGTTTGATGTTGCCGTACAGCAGGTAATCTTTAAGTTGCGTGGCTGCCATTGTTGCAGAATTTGCCCGTGCCTCGGGCGTTACCGCACCCAAATTGGGAATCGTTATAATTTTCTCGTTGCCCAAAATGTCCTCGGAGGGGAAGTCGGTTACATAGGAGGCGACCATGCCGTTTGATATTGCCGCTTTTATTGCATCGTTGTTGACAACTTCCGCACGCGAAAAGTTCAACATTCTAACACCTGGCTTACATTTTCTGAATGTATTTTCGTCAAACATATGTTTAGTTTGGAGCGTTGCTGGTACGTGAACCGAGATATAATCGGCAACAGCGAGCAATGCGTCCAAGGCTGGCGCGCGGCGAACACCTTGCGATAAGTGCCAAGCGGCATCTACCGAAATATATGGGTCGTAGCCCCAAACCCGCATACCCAGTTCGCGGGCAGAGTTGGCAACCAACACGCCACTAGAGCCAAGCCCAATAACGCCAAGGATTTTGCCAGCAATTTCTGGACCCACGAACGGCGAATCGCTTTGGTCAATTATTTTGGCAATTCCTACTTTTCCCACCAAACTTTGTGCCCAAGCAATACCGCCAAAAATATTGCGGCTTGCCAAAATAAGTCCCGCTAAAACCAACTCTTTTACGGCGTTTGCATTAGAGCCAGGCGTGTTAAATACCACAATTCCCTGCTCTGTGCAAGCATCAATATCTATGGTTGTTGTGTTTGTGCCAGCCCGTGCCACAACGTGCAGGTTCGGGTTAAAATTTTCACTAGTTATTGTGCTGCTCCGCACTAAAATGCCGTGTGGGGCTTGCTCCTCGGCGGTAACGTGAAAATTATCTTTTGTCAATTTATCAAGCCCCACTTGCGAAATCTCGTTAATCGTTTTAATGTAATACATCTGCTAAATCTCCTTTTTTGTGCTAATTTTGCCAAACTTGCCAATGGTGGGCAAGTCTGGATTTTATTGGACAGAATTTTTCCATCCTTGTTGCGGTGTTACCTGTTCTTTTATTATAGCATAATTTTTTGCGGAGTGTTTGGCAAATTTTTGCGGGAGGGTTTATGTGTTGTTGGCTAGGTAGTTTGTAGCTTCTTCCAAGGTAAAACCTTTTTTGGCTAAATCTTTCATTATTGATAGAGTTTCGTTTTTCTTCTTTTTTTCGCCTAGGATTATTCCCTCGGCTTTGCCTCTGTCATTACCTATCTCCAACAAAGCCTGTACAACAGGGTGATCATTCGTAATAGTCATATTATCCTCCAAAATTAGCATTGGTGGGCAGGTTTACGTGTTGTTGGCTAGGTAGTCGAACATTTCTTCTGGCGTGAAACCTTTTTTGATTAAATCTTTCATTACTGATAGAGTTTCATTTTTCTTCTTTTTTTCTCCTAGGATTATTCCCTCGGCTCTGCCCTTATTTTCGCCCTCGGCTCTACCCTCGGCTCTACCCCTATCATTACCTATCTCCAACAAAGCCTGTACAACAGGGTGATCATTCGTAATTGTCATATTATCCTCCAAAATTTTCTTTATTTTGCTAGTATCTGC
>WRKK01000327.1 GCA_009782245.1 Defluviitaleaceae bacterium
ATATATATATATATATATTGTGTCAAGGGCGGTCATTTACGAAATTTTGGCTCGAAAATGAGATTTTTTTGTGCAAGTTGCACAATGAAAAAAATGACCAAGATATTTGTTTGTAGTTACAGCGATAGTTGCGGGTTTAAGATAATGTTCACAATTTTTTTATTATATTTTTATTGCAGATGTGGGTTTTTTTCTTGAATTTATGGTATTATATATGTGGAACAATTTTGCTACAGCAATTTAGGAGGAATCTTGATGACCGTTCGCAGTATAATAAACGGCTACAAAAACGAGCAGCGACTTGACCAAACTGGTCAAACAAGCCCACAACTACAGGATTATTTGGCGTGTGTCAACGAATGGACAAAACAGGGCTTAATAACCCCAACCGACAGCATCTTATTTGAAACGGACAAAGGTTTTATAGGCGGAATCTGCTTTTGCGAGCAATCGCCGACTACCTTGCGAATATTAAATTTTACGGTGGACAAAATTACATTCAGCACCTACAAGCTAATTTTAGATGCCATCAACCAGGCGAAACGTCCGCAAACGCAAAAAATTATTTACAACCTATACAGCGACGAACCCAATTATAACGCCATTATAAAGCTGTTTGAACGGGCAAACTTTGCCGTCGCACAGCACAAACACCGCTACACCTACAATGCAAAAAAATTGTTGACAACTTCCAATAATAGCAATATGATATTTAAGAACGTTCTGGAAACTGGCGAAAAATTGTTCATAGAAACCGTGCGAAAAGTTACGCAAAACACGCTGGATAAAATTATGCTAGAAGATGCCCAAATTATGGGCGAACAAGCCGCCGCCGAAGATTACGTGCAACAAATGAAAAAAATCTCGTTTAAGCCTAGCTGGTGGCGGTTGGCTTACGTTGACGGCGTTTTGGTTGGCTTAATTTTGCCGCAAGCCTTTAACCAAACCGAGGGCGCTATAAATTATATCGGCGTTATCCCAGAACACCGCGGAAAAGGCTATGTTTTGCCGCTCGCCGCCGAGGCCACTAACCTGCTGCTGAAAAACGGAATATCGCAAATTTACGCCGACATCGATACCGCAAACACGCCGCTGGCGAATGCTCTCGCAAAATTGGGCTATTTTCGCCAACTTGACGAATCCGTCCTGATAAATATTGTAACACAAATATAACTTTACTTTTCACCATTTTTATGTTGAAATATACTCATGCAGTTAATTAAGATAAACAAGGGGAAAAAATATGCGCATCATAGACCTAAGAAGCGATACAGTTACTCGCCCCACCAACGAAATGCGTCAAGCCATGTTATTTGCAGAGGTTGGCGATGATGTATATGGGGATGACCCAACAGTTATTAAATTAGAAGAACTTTCCGCCAAAACGCTCCAAAAGGAGGCGGCTCTTTTTGTACCTAGCGGTACTTTTGGCAACCAATTAGCACTACTTACTCATTGTCAACCTGGTAACGAGATTATTTTGGACGATGCTTGCCATATTGTTCAGCACGAGGCTGGCGGCTCCGCTAGATTGGCTGGCGTTCAGTTGCGAACCTTTTCTTCTGAATTTTTCGCCAAGCCCGCCAAAAATAACAAGGTTGACAAACTGGAGAATCAGGATAGCCAAACAAAAAAATCCGAAAAAGAGAACCGCACAATAAAGAACCTAAAACCGTTTGTTGCCACAAACACCGATATTACGGCAATAGAAAGCCGAATACGCAAAATTAACGATATTCATTATCCCAAAACGGGACTTATTTGTTTAGAGAACGCCCATTCTAACGGTTGCGTTTTGCCGTTATCCTACATGGACGATGTTGTTTTATTAGCCAAAAAGTACGATATTCCCATACATTTGGACGGTGCGCGCATTTTCAACGCCGCCGAGTATCTAAAAAAGCCCGTCCATGAGATTGCCGCCCGTGCGGATTCCGTTATGTTTTGCCTATCCAAAGGGCTTTGCTCGCCGATTGGCTCTATTTTGGCAGGTTCACGGGATTTTATTGGCCAGGCTCGCAAGAATCGCAAAATTATGGGCGGCGGCTTGCGGCAAGCGGGAATCCTCGCCGCGGCGGGGATAATCTCGTTACAAAAAATGACGAAACGCCTAAACCAAGACCACAAAAACGCCAAACTTATGGGGAAATGGTTGGCAAAACAGCCAGCAATTTACGTCCACCAAAAAAATATACATATAAACATGGTTTTTTGCGACATCACGCTAAATTATCCCATAACGCCAGCTATTTTTGTCAACCGCTTACAACAGGCTGGAATTTTGGTTAATCCGCCAGAAGACCCGCTGTCAACGGAGTTTCGCTTTGTTACACATAATGACATCAAAGAGGCTGATGTAAGGCGTTTTACTGCCAAGGTGGCGGAGATTTTGAGTAAGGATTTTTGGTAGTTTTGACAGGCTAAGCACCGCTTGTTTTGGCTGGCAAGCGGTGCTTTTGTAAAATTTTTGTTTGACATTTCCGCAAAATTCCCGTATAATAGCATCAAACGAAAGGGGCGACCAAATTTGTCGCAAGAACAACTGAAAGAAATAGACGAGAAAGTCCAGCAATCTCGCAAAAAAACTCTGGCGGAAGACGACAAATCTGCCAACCGAGAAATAAAAGACGGCGTATTTGCAACGCTATTAAGAAACCCAGAAAACGCCGCCGAAGTGTATTCTTCACTGCACAACGAGCCGTGCCGCCCAGAGGAAATCCAAATTTTTACGATAGAAACGGTAATTTCGGGCAGACGCAAAAACGATGCTGCAATAGTAGCAAAAAACAGGATAATTGCCCTGTTTGAACATATGTCAACCGCATATTTGAATTTGCCATTCAGATTTTTGATATATTTGGGCTTACTGTACGAAAAGTGGCTAACATTCAACAAAGACGAGGAAAAAATTTACAGTAGCAAGCTGTATAAAATCCCCAAGCCAGAATTTGTAGTGTTCTACAATGGCGAAACAACCCGCCCAGAGCAAGAAACGCTCCGCCTGTCGGACGCTTTTGTGGAAACGGGCGAAACTTTCGGCGACCTGGAGCTGGAAGTAAAAGTATACAACATCAACAAGGGCATGAACGAGGAACTAATGAACAAATGTAGCGTACTACGGGAATACTCCGAGTTTGTGGCAAAGTTAAAAGAATTTAAGGCAATCTACACAAAAGATTACGACACAGCCGTACAGAAAACTGTAGAATATTGCATATCCAATAATATTTTGGAAGATTTTTTGCGAGAGCATGGAGGGAACATTATGAGTATCTTAAACATTAGCGAAGAGAGATATTGGGAAGTGCAGATGGAAGATGCACGAGAAGAGGGCATGGAAGAGGGCATAGAAAAGGGCATAGAAAAGGGCATAGAAAAGGGCATGCTAAAAGGAAAAATTGACGTTGCACTAAACTTGTTAAAACTCAACCTCTCAATAGCCGAAATTGCCAAAGCCACAGAACTTTCCCCAGAGGAAATAGCCAAACTAACTGAAAAATATAGGAGGTAGCGTTATGAGTGTTCTAAACATTAGTCCAGAGGCACTTTTGAGAGTGCAAATAGAAGATGCACGAGAAGAGGCTTTCAAAAAGGGAATGTTCGAAGAAAAAATTAAAATTGCCACAAACTTGCTAAAACTCAATCTCACAATAGCCGAAATTGCCAAAGCCACAGACATTCCCCCAGAGGAAATAACAAAACTAGCTACCGAACACAAAATGTAACAACCCCACAACCCCCACAAAAAAGCCAACTTGCAACCTACACCAAGTCGGCTTTTTTGCCTACACAATTTTTTTCAACCCAAAAATTACCAATTCTATTTTTTACTTGACATTTCCCCACAAAAATTTTATAATGAAAAGTGGTTTTGTATATAACAACCGTTGCTGTTTCGCATGGGCGGATAATCCGCTCGTAAGGCGTAACTGGCGAGTTGCCCCGTTTTAGCTTAATGAATGCGGATATTTGCCAATTTGCCCAGCAAACAGCACAACGAAAGGGGAAATTATGAGAAGAAACTCATCGCAAATGATAATTGTAGCGGTTTTTGTAATTGTAATTGCTATAATTGTGATATTTATGAACGCTCCAGCGGAGGAACAGGACGAGCCGCCCTTAATTATGGAGCAACTTGCACAATATCCGCCTGAAACGGACGAAATAGACGAAACAGGCGAAAACGGCGAAACAACGCAAATTGCCGAAATTGCAGGAATATCCACGGAAAACGGCGAAAACGCACAAAACAACGAGGAAATGAGAGCAATTTTGCACGTAACGCAACGCTCCGAGGATTGGCACACAATCGATATTCGCCGTGGCGACCTTGCCGTTGGCGACGAAATCGTAGTCGTGGGGCGGACTGGCGGCAATATTGCGTCAACCGAAACGGCGTATATGCTAATCGGGGGCGGCGGCTCGCCGTGGAACTGGATAACGTCAACCGAAATAACACAGGCAAATCAGCCGTTTACGCTGCACGTCCAACTTACGGAAAATCACATCACAGAATCGCAATTTGAGAACATTCGCATACAAACCAACGCCGCCGCCGCCGATATGCCCTTTTTCGTGGACGACATCGCAATAATGCGCGGCAACGAAACGCTCTACTCGCTGGCGGACGACATCTACATTCAGGGCAACATCGGCACTATTGCAACACTTATGGGACACCCGTTTTTGGCGGTCAGCGGCAACCCGACAATTTTTGTCGTGCCGCACAACACGGCTTTTGGCGGGCTTTTGAGAGAGGACGGAACAATTATGGCAACTGGAGATTTACAAAACATTTTATTGCTGGATTTTGAGCAAGCCGAGTTACCAAGCAGCGTAACGGTCGGCGGGCAGATGCAGGGCGAATTGACGGCGTTTGACGGCAACGCAACGCTCCGCCTGGAAAACACGACAGGCAATTTTACCAGCGGCGACGGCAATTTTATCACGGTAACGCTACCAACGCCGCTACCAGTGGGTTCTACGATAGAGGTTTCGTGGGACGTTTTTGTGCCGAGTGCAGAAAACCCCGATGTTACGGCACTTATCGGGCCTGGGATTAACATCAACGGGCAGTTCGGCTCCGACCCGCACCAGCCGACCAACACGAACCCCGCTCCTGGCGACCTTACACGGCGGATTCCCATGGACGAATGGGTCAACACAACGGTCGAGTTTACCAACGGAATCGCTGTCGGCGACGTGCATTTTTTCATTTTCCGCTTTCGTGTGAACGACAACCAGCAACAGCCAACCGTCCTGTACATTGACAACATCAGCATTGCAACGCGCGGTGCGGTGGAAGTTTATGTGCCGACTTTTGACCTCTCGTTGCCGTCGCTGGCGGTGCTTTTTGAGGAGCATTTTTTGGTGGGCAACACGTGGAGCAATCCCATACAAATGGGCGTTGGCAACACGGAAGACGGATTTATTCACCATTTTAACGCCGTTACAGCGGAGAATCATCACAAACCCAGTTTTATTGCGGGGGCTGGCCCAGACCCTGCAACGTGGAATTTTACGATTCAGGACGAGATTGTGAATTTTGCCGAGACGAACGGAATGGCGATGATTGGGCATACTTTGGTGTGGCACGCACAATCGCCGATGTGGTTGACAACGCAAGCCGACAGCACCGAGCCGTTGACACGCGCGCAAGCCATGGCGAACATGGAACTGTACATAAGCACGGTTGCGGGGCGTTACGCAGGGCGGATTCACTCCTGGGACGTGTTGAATGAGGCTATTGCGAGTAGCGTTGGCAATTTTTCGGGCGATTGGCGGAATCACATACGCCGAGACGTAAACGTGGAGGGCGGCGAACAGCAATGGTATGCGGCTTTCGCAAACGGTGCAGACACGGCGGCTGGCGAGGGCGGCGAAGATTTCATATTTTATGCGTTTTATTTCGCACGGCAGGCGGATCCCAACGCAATCCTGTTTTACAACGATTACAACGAGGAGCAGCCTGGCAAACGGGACGCAATCGCACAAATGGTGGAGCAAATCAACGAACGCTGGGCGGCACACGCCAGCTATGACGGGCGGCTACTAATTGAGGGAATCGGCTTGCAGTCGCATTACCACCTTGACCAGTGGGCGACCAATTTTAACAACATTCGCCCCGCAATAGAGCGGTTTATTGAAACGGGCGTAATTCTGGCAATCACGGAGCTGGACATCACGATAGGCACACAGGCGAACCCGTCCATTCCGCTATCCGCCGCCCAAGAATTGCGGCAAGCGGAGTATTTCCGCCGAGTTTTCAGCTATTACCTGGAGTTCGCCGAGCATATTGAAAGGGTAACAATTTGGGGCAAGGCGGACAACCAAAGTTGGCGCGCATGGGGCTCGCCGCTGTTGTTTAATAATTATTTATCGGCTAAAGAGGCGTTTCATGCTGTGGTGGAGTTGGTGGAGTAGCAAAGGGGCAATTTATGGGTACAGTCAGCCAAGAAGACCGCAATTCTAGCGGGTTACGGCGAAGTCCGTTCACAGTATTGTCCCCAGAGGAGATTGTGTATCTAAGGGCGGAAATTGTGGCTATTGGAGCGGACGAAAGCGTGTTTATGTTTAACAATGGTCGCAAAACGGGTTATTCAGACAATGACGATATTATAAGGGTTCGCTATGATGTATTTCCAAGCCAAAACTCCACCCACCCACGAGATTTAATGAGTGAACGAGCCGTATTAGCCCACGAATATTACGGACACCGTGCCAACCGAGGAACGCCGCTACAAAATGGCAGTTGGAATGACGAATTTAGGGCAAGCTACCTAGCCGCCAAAAACGCTCCAAATTTATCCGATGACGATAGACGATATTTAATTTTAGATGCGGCAGAACGTGCAAAAGAACACGGCGTTTCAATACGCTACAATGCTTTTATGAGGAGGCTCATCTATGGTTACTAAACTACCTGACAAACACACAGCCGAAGAATTTGAATTGCTAGGGAACGTAGGCGAAGATTTTGGTCGGTTCGGCAAAACAGACCGAAAATGCTCCCGTTGTGGCAACGATTTTGAATATTTTGAAAATAGCAGTTCTTATAGAACTAGTTGCAAAACTCCTAACTGCCTTGAAGAGGTAGTGCGCGGGCTTTAGTTGGGGAATGTTTTGTTATGTGCTAGAGTAGGAGGTTGACATTGTGGAAAAAGAGTACACGAGAGAAGAAATGATAGAGTTGTACAAAGAATCTTTGGAAAAATACGCCGATTTGTTTCGGCGGCTAGAGGAGCGGGATAAAGGTGAGACGACTTTCGATTGAAGATTTATGCGACATAAATCACACCATTTTAAGACGTGAAAACACCTTGCGAGATGAAACAATGTTGGATTCTTGTATTAACTCTGCTTATCAGTCTTACGGCGGCGAGGATTTTTTTGTAACCGATTTTGAAAAAATTTGCCGCATTTCCTATGGAATTGTCAAAAATCGTACTTTTGTTGACGGCAACAAACGGACTGCATTGTGTTTTTTGGCTGTATGGCTAAATTTCATTGAATTAGACTTAAAAAACACTCTGCTTGTAGAACCTGTAATACTTATGACGGCACAAAGCCTTATATCCTTTGAGGATTTTTGCCACATGGTTAGAGATTTATTGGAACAGTCCCTCGAAAGGAGCAACCATGAACTACAAAATCAACCTACAATTTGACCACGAGGCGGAAGTTTGGATTGCGACAAGCGAAGATGTACATGGGCTTGTTTTGGAAGATGAATCCTGCGACAAACTGCTGGCAAGAGTAAAACTCGCCGTGCCTGAATTACTGGAACTGGAGCAAAAAACCCAATATTAACGCACACGAATAACCCATAAATTTTGAAAAGGAGCATAAAATGCAAAAAAATAAAATCAAAAAAGCAGTCCTAGCCTATTCTGGCGGACTTGACACATCAATAATAATTCACTGGCTAAAGGAAAATTACGGCTGCGAGGTTATCGCCGTTGCCGCCAACGTTGGGCAAGGCAGCGAACTTACTGGCCTGGAGCAAAAAGCCATAAAAACAGGTGCAATCGCCTGTTTTATCGAAGATTTACGCAAGGAATTTGTTGAAGACTACATTTTTCCAACCGTGCAGGCACAGGCGGTCTACGAGCGGCAATATTTGCTTGGCACGGCGTTTGCCCGTCCTGTTATTGCGAAAAGGCTTGTGGAAATCGCCTTGCGGGAGGGCGCGGACGCAATCGCGCACGGTTGCACAGGAAAAGGCAACGACCAGGTTCGCTTTGAACTGGCTGTAAAGGCGTTCGCTCCGCAAATGCCGATAATTGCCCCGTGGCGCGAATGGGAAATAAACTCGCGCGAAGATGCAATAAAATACGCCGAAACCCACAATATTCCCATTCCTGTTACACGAGAAACAAATTATTCCAAAGATAAAAATATTTGGCACTTGTCCCACGAGGGTTTGGACTTGGAAGACCCCGCAAACGCACCAAAATACGACAAAATTTTGGAAATGGGCGTAACTCCCGAAAAAGCCCCGAACACGCCCACCGCCGTAACTATCGACTTTGAAAAGGGAATCCCAATCGCAATAAACGGCGAAAAAATGGACGGCGTGGCGGTCGTGGAAGTTCTCAACAAAATCGGCGGCGAAAACGGCGTTGGCATTATTGACCTCATCGAAAATCGGCTTGTCGGCATGAAATCGCGCGGCGTGTACGAAACGCCTGGCGGCACAATCCTGTACAAAGCCCACGCTCTGCTGGAAAGTATCGCGCTGGACAAGGAAACCGCCCGTATAAAGGAACATCTCGCAATAAAATTTGCCGACATTGTTTACAACGGGCAATGGTTTACGCCGCTCCGTGCCGCACTTTCGGCGTTTGTGGCGGAAACGCAAAAATACGTCAGCGGGCAAGTTGTCTTGCAACTTTACAAGGGCAACATTATCCCGCAAGCGATAACCTCGCCGTTTTCGCTGTACGATGCCGAACTCGCCTCGTTTGGCGAAAGCGATTATCAACAAAATGATTCCGCAGGGTTTATCAATTTATTTGGGCTACCCGTCAAAGTCGCCGCCCAGTTGGGACGTGAGCAAAAATGAGTAAATCCAATAAATCCAATAAATCTAGCAAAACGAATAACTCCAATAAATCCGCCAAAACGCTGACGGGGCGAATGGCAGCCGAAATTAACGAAGATGTCCACAATTTCAACCAGTCAATCATAGAAGACCGCTATTTGCTAGAGGTTGACATAATGGGCAGTATCACGCACGTAATCATGCTATCAGAGCAGGAAATTCTCACAGAAGAGGAGGCGGAGCAGATATTAAACGGCTTGGGCGGCATTTTGGAGGATTTGTCAACGGGAAAATTAGAATACGATTACGAGGCAGAGGACGTTCACATGATGGTGGAAAACCTGCTAATAGAGCGGATTGGCGATGTCGGCGGCAAGCTGCACACGGCACGCAGCCGCAACGATCAAGTTGCCCTGGATTTGCGGCTGTACGCTCGCTCCGAGATAATCGACACGATGAACTCGCTGTTGGATTTGCAGCGTGTAATTCTGGAAGTCGCCGAAAAGCACACGGAGACAATCATGCCGGGCTATACGCATTTGCAGCGCGCACAGCCGATAACGCTCGCACACCATTTAATGGCGTATTTGGAGATGTTCAGCCGCGACGAAAGCCGCTTGCACGACTGTTTTTTGCGGACGAATTTTTCTCCGCTGGGGGCGGGTGCGCTGGCTGGCACGACGTTTCCCATTGACAGAAAAATGGTGGCAAAGCAGCTAGATTTCGCCGCACCGACACGCAACAGCCTTGACAGCGTAAGCGACCGAGATTTCTGCATAGAACTTGGCTCGTGTTTGGCGATTGTGGCGATGCACCTATCACGGTTCGCCGAAGAGCTGATTTTGTGGTGCTCGTGGGAGTTTCAGTTTGCGGAAATGCACGATAGTTTTGCGACAAGTTCGTCCATCATGCCGCAGAAGAAGAATCCCGATGTGGCGGAGTTGGTGCGCGGCAAAACGGGCAAAGTTTACGGCAATTTAATGGCAATGCTGACCATAATGAAAGGCTTACCGCTGGCGTACAACAAGGATATGCAGGAAATCAAGCAGCCGCTATTTGACTCGTTGGGCGAGGTGCAGGAGTCGTTGGATATTTTTACGCCGATGTTGCAAACAATGAAATTCAACAAGGAAAATATGCGAAAGGCGGCGGCGCAGGGCTTTTTGAACGCAACCGATTGCGCGGATTATCTCACGAAAAAGGGAATGGCGTTTCGCACGGCGTACAGGCTGGTTGGCGAGTTGGTAAATTTTTGCATAAAAAACCGCTGCACATTGGACGAGTTGCCAATAGAGGAATATCGGGCAAAATCGCCGTTATTTGAGCGGGATATTTACGAAGTGATAAGCATTGAAAATTGCGTTAAAAACAGGGGAATTATCGGCGGGCCCGCGGCGAAAATGGTTAAAAATACTATTCGGTTGGTGAAATCGGAGAAGTTTGGCAAGGGCAAGTAAAAAATCCACAAAAACAAGGCACATTTGGGATTCGAACCCATCAACCAAAAGTTTTTGCTGTTTGTGCCTTTGATTGTTATGGCGTTTATTATAGCATTTATTTTTGTGTAAATCAAGGGGCAAATTTTGGATATTATATTTGTCAACCGAAAACAGGAGGAATCATGCAGAAAATAATCATAAACAAGTTGGGGCCCATCGACCATGCGGAGCTGGAATGCACGAAGTGGATAGTGTTTATTGGGGCACAGTCCACTGGGAAAAGTACGGTGGCTAAGGCTATTTTCTTTTTTAGGAAAGTTGGCGAAAGCATTTTTGAACGTTTGGCGAAAAAAATGCACTTTCCAGATGATTCCGACACGGAAAATTTTACCCACGCAATAACGAGAATTTTACAGGAAAGATTTTTGGATATATTCGGCTCTTATGTCGCCATGTCCAAAGATATTTTTGTGCAATTTTACTATGCCAACGAAACCCACATAAAAATTTCGCTTTCGGCAGAAAACACTATAAATATCGAGTTTAGCGAGAATATTTTGCAATATTTAAGCAAATTTGACGCTGGCGTACCGAACGGCAAAATGCCGTCCTATTTATTTGAAACCGAATTTGAAACCGACAATTTGGAAGATTTTAGAAAGCCGCTCCAATACGAAAGGCTAGAATTGCAAAAATTGTTTGAAAATAAATACGCAGATGTTTATATCCCCGCAGGGCGCAGCATGGTAACTTTGCTGACTGAACAACTCGACTACATGGCTTTTACCATGGACGATGCCCAAAGAAACAGGATTGATTTTTGCACCAAACGCTATTTGTCAAATGTTCTTGCGTTGCGACCAATATTTAACAAATGTATAGACCACAGTAATTTATTGGGAAAAATAAAGGGTAGCCAAGCCCTATCTGCGGCGGAAAAGTTTATAAAAGAAATCCTAAAAGCGAGGTATGTTTACAGCAACGGTGTGGATTATTTGGAACTGCCCAACGGTCATTTAATAAGGATAAATTTAGCCTCATCTGGCCAGCAGGAATCCGTGTGGATAACAAATTTGATTTTTTACCACCTTTTGCAAAGTCAAAAATCCGCTTTCATAATAGAAGAACCCGAATCCAACCTATATCCAGAAACGCAAAAGCAACTAATCGACCTAATCGCCCTAACTGCCAACCAAGGCAACAATATAATCATAACAACGCACAGCCCTTACATTTTGGGCAGTATAAATAATTTGCTATACGCAGGGCAATTTGCCAAACAAAATGCCAAAATCGCCAATAAAGCAAGCAAAATCATCGACAAAGATTTTTGGATAGACAGAGCGGATTTATCAGCTTGGCACGTGAAAGACGGCACGGTTACGAATTGTATCGATGACGAAATTGGACAAATTGAAAATGAACTGATTGACAAAATTTCAAGAGTTATGAACAGGCAATATGACGATTTGCTAGATTTGGAAGTAGGTGCGGAATAATGCCGTTACCTAAATTTAAGTCTTTGTGCGAAGAAAAGCAAAAGGAAATTGTCTCACGTGATAAGGGTTCGAGAATAGAACACAGGGCAATCAACGCAAAACAGGCTTTTGTAACGCATTATAAAATTGACGGCGAAGTCATAAAATGCGGTCTTCGTTGTGATTTCTTGATTATGAATGAAGATGCCCACACAGCCTACTTGATTGAACTAAAAAACAGCGATTTATCTCATGCCGCCGAACAGTTGATAAACACCAAAATTGTGCTTGAAAACGAGTTAAAAGGTTACAATTTGCATTTTCGTGCTATTTTAAGCAAAGTTGTTACTGCTGAAGCTCGCTCTACCAGCGTTAAAAAACTTATGAGAGAAAGCAAAGGGCAATTTAAGTACGAAAGTAGGCGTATGACAGAGCCAATTTAACCCATTACACTCGAAAAACTTAAAAGTAGGCTGATGTCTAAAAAACAAGGGGGCTGAAACTTCAGCCCCCACAACTTTCAATCTACTCCAAAACCCCAAATATCCACTCAACAATATCCTGCAAAACCTGCACATCAACATTATTGTCAAGCATATACTCGCGCAAGTCTACAAAATCCGTCAGGGCGGGCATGAATAAATGCGTCAAATTAGGGTATAATATAGTCTGCACGTGGTCGTAGCCTTGGGTGTGTTCTACAAATACGTCAAAATCGCCCTCCGCCAGCACTTGGAAGTCTCTGCCGCCTTGCAAAATCAACGTTGGTATCACGTTCCTAGAAATTATCGGTAACGGCAAATTGTCCATTACGGAGCGTTGGTATAATGCAGGAAACCCGAAAACCATCGCACCAACTAACTCTTCTTCCGATAAATTCGGCAAGTTGCGCGCCTCGATTATCAGCGCCTCAACCATTGCAAGCGTTGCCGCTGCCTCTTCCTCGGAAATCAAGCCTTCTGCCAAAGCTGCGGCGATTGCTTGATGGTTTTGGTCATAGGAAATCTCGAACAATGGGCGCGGCGAGCCAGCCAGCAAAATTGCACCGTCCAAGCCGCCTTGCTCGGCGATTGCGGGTGCCATCATTCCGCCAAGGCTAAGCCCCGCCACGAAAACGCTGCTAATTCGCTCGTCGGCTTGCAAAATCCCCGCCGCCAAAATTGCGTCTTCGATGGTTTCTTCCCAAATTGTCAAGTTTTCGCCCACGGTTGTTACTATTGCCACGCCGTGCGTTAATGTGCGTTTGTCGTACCGCAAAACCGCCACGCCGTTGGACGACAGATAACTGGCTATTTCGTGGAATACTCGGTTGTTGAAAACGGAGGAATCCATGTTTTGCGGCCCAGAGCCATGTACCAAAACGACCGCTGGCACAGGGTTTTCAGCCGTTGCATCGTTCGGGATTGTCAACATTCCGTCCAAAGCCCACGGCGTTCCCGCGCCCACGGTTACAGGCTCGGCGGAATATGTGGCATCTGCCGCAGGTGGAACTTGCACAAGCGTAAAGCCTAATCCGAGTGCCACTGAATCCGTGAAGAGGTCAATTTGCCCGTCTAGTGCCACGCCCACTCGGAAAAGCCTTGTGCCGATTACCGAGGTAATCTCAAAATCAAATAACGTGTGCGTTACAAAGCCCAATCCAAGTATATCCGTTGTTTGCGTATCGTGCAAGGCAAACGAGAGCATATCGCCGCCCTGCACCAGCAAAATCTGGAACATTGCAGGTAGTGTCTCGGCGGCAACCGCCAGCAATTCCTCCGACATAAACGGAACCATTCCCATAATATCGCCAGCCATGAAGAAATCCATAAACTCGGTGGCTATTGCTAGGGTGTCGGGTGGTTCGGGTGTTTCGGTTGGCTCGACTGGTTCATCTGGCTCGGTTGGTTCGACTGGTTCAGTTGGCTCGACTGTGTCGGTCGGCTCGGTTGGTTCAGTCGGCTCGGTTGGTTCAGTCGGCTCGGTTGGCTCGGTTGGCTCGGTTGGCTCGGTTGGCTCGATTGGTTCAGCTGGCTCGGTTG
>WRKK01000328.1 GCA_009782245.1 Defluviitaleaceae bacterium
GAAAACGCACAACAGGCGGATTGCGCCGCCGAGTGGAAACTCCGCAATATACGCAGGTTGGGAATGCTGTTCCGCCGTTGTTGGCGAGGGCTATTGCGGCGGAATGTTTGCGGGTTTTGGGTTGATTTTGCCGTTGTCAAACGGGAGTTGTTGGATATTTTTGCAAGTGAAACCAACATAAGCTACAAAATCAACGATTCAGCCTTTTTAGGGGCTTTTATTTACGGCAAATTCAACTCCAAACGATAATATTTATCAATGTCAACCAAAATCTCGTTGACAGTCCCCTCGTCCAATTCTAGCAAATAGGCTTTCAACTCGTTAATCGTGATTATTTCCTCAATCGCCGCCCTGTAACGCTCTTCAATTATCCGCATTCCGCCCGATTTTAATTCGATATATTCGTCCAGCATTTTTCGGATTTCCTCTTTTGGCTGCAAGGTTTTTATCACGAAAGTTATGGGAAAGTGCATGACTTTATCCATATCTAGCAAATATTTATCATAGTTTGCGACTTCCGTAACTTGAAAGAAACGCCCAAGCGGTCGCATTACAAAATCTATGCCGCCGTCGTTTGCGTTGGTTCTGCCTGTTTTGTAGAGTTGCAAAGGTTGCTCCTGCAAATTTTCACGAGAATATCCGAAATAAACCGTAATATTTTTGTAGTAATTCTTCAAAATTGCAAAGGAAATTATCTCAAATAAACGTGCCTCGGCTAATTCGTCAATCATTTCGCTGATTTTCCGAGTTTTTTCGCCCACGGAAGTCAGCAAAAGCAATTCCTCAATGTCTGCGATTAGCCTGTTGTCCTTTTGTATCAGCAGGTTGATGTATTCCTCGACAATGCGGTTGGCAATCTTGGAAATGTCAACCTCGCCCACGTACAAATAATTGATGTGCAAGGCATATTTGCCATCGTTTATTATGATTAAATCGGTTTCCTGCCGCATTTTGTTGCGAAATTCGCCGTTTACTCGTGAGTTTAGTGCGTGATTTTGCAGCCGCTCGCCGCCGTACAAACTGCGATAAAATGCGAATAATTTTGTGTATTCATAGCCGCCGAAATCCCTGTATTTTTGCGGTTGATTGTAATATTCGCCCTCGTAAAAATGCAGTATTGAATAGATTGCATAGATATTCGCAAGGCTGCGGCGTGTTTTGCTGTCGCCAAAAATAGCCCCCATTTTGGCATCTAAATACTGCAAAAGCGGACTTCTTCCGAAAAATTCGGTTATTTCTTCGCCGTTCATGTGCGGTAATTCTCGGAGCAATATATTTTGGATAAATTCTTTCATGCCAGTACACCGCCTTTAATTCGGGGATTTTTAGCCGTTTCCAATGTCAAGGCAAGTTGTGCATTTTTGGAATGGTCGCTTTTGGATTTATTGTTAGTTTTCCGAGATTTATCGCAAAAGAGCGGCTCGCCCTTGTAAACGTCGCAAATGCCCGTTCGCCGCAGTCCAATTTTGAAGTAATCTGGATTGATTTCAATCCCCACCGCCTTGCGTTTCAACCGAACAGCCACCGCCGAAGTCGTAAACGAGCCGCTAAATGGGTCAAGTACGATGTCGCCCTCGTTGCTTGATGCCAAAATAATGCGTTCTAGCAACGCCTCGGGTTTTTGCGTTGGGTGATTCTCGTATTCCGCCATTTTATAGCGAACTCGGCTAAAATTCCACACATTCCCAGGAACTTTCAAATTATTGTACGGCTGCGGCGGCGTTTTGCGATAATCGATAAGTTTTCGTCTTGCTCCTGTGTTAGTTTCTATCATAATATTTTTATAGTTAAACGTATATTTTGCCTGCTCATTTTGTGTAACCATGAGAATCGGCTCATACAGCGAGCCAAATTTTGATTTGGATTGAACGCCCGATGAATCGTATATCCAAACAATCCTGTTTACGACAAAATAGCGACTTGCGACATAATTGTCAAGCATGGGCATATGTTGCGTGGCGGACATAAAATACATTGTGCCGTTGGGTTTCAGCACTCGCATACACTCGTCTATCCAGAAAACAGCCCATTTTTTATAATCGTCAGCGTTGAAAAAATTGTCTTTTGTCGTGCCAAAATCCTTGCCGATTCCATATGGCGGATCCGCAAAAATTAAATCGACCGAATCGGTTTTTATCTGTTTCAAGACAACCAAACAATCGCCCAAAACAGCTTGCGAATCGGCGTTTTCAAGTGTTTCAAAATGGGTTGTTTCAAAAATTGTCATGTAGTTTTTCCTCCTGCATTTTTATCTGCGTTTTTATTGTGCCGTTGTCAAACGGGAGTTGTTGGATATTTTTGCAACATATGCAGAAAACGGGCGACCAACTCGTTCGCCGCCCGTCCCCTAAAAACCGCTTAACCTTATAAACACCCCTTATATCTTAAAATAAGCCACAAACTCCTTCAACATATCAGCTTGCTGGTTCAAATCGTGGGCGGTTCGGGTGGTTTCTTCTAGTACAGTTTGGTTGTCTTTTACTGTGCTGGTAATTTTATCTAGCCCTGCACTAATTTGGAAGATAGAATCCGCTTGCTCTTTGGAGGAGACCGAAATATTGTTAATTGCAACCAGCACATTGTGTGCACTTGCCACCATCTGGTCTAGTGCAATCGAGGTTGCGTTTGCTATATTGTTGCCCATTTCTATGCTACTTAGCGAGTCTTCTATTAAGCCTGTGGTTTCTATGGCGGCGGTTTGGCTTTGCATTGCCAGCGAGCCTACTTCTTCTGCCACAACGCTAAAGCCACGACCGTATTCGCCAGCACGGGCGGCCTCAACGCTTGCGTTTAGTGCCAGCAAGTTTGTCTGAAACGCTATATCCTGTATAACTTTTATTATGCTGGATATATTATTGCTAGATTCCTTTATTTTCGTCATTGCCGACAGCAACTCTTTCATGGAATCATTGCCGTCCGTTGCGTTTTGCGTGGATTCGTTGGAAATTGTGTTTGCTTTTTTGGCGTTTTCTGTGTTGGTGCTTGTTTGCTTGTTGACTTCTTCCAGTTGCTGGGCTAATTCTGCTACTGATAGCACTTGCTCGGTTGCCACATTTGCCAAACTAGTGGAATTTTGCGATATATTAGTTGCACCAGTCCAAATTTTCCCAGACGAATGAATTATGTTGGTTAGGGCTTTTTGCAAGGTTTCTGCGACATTGTTGATTGCTACGTTTATTTCGTCAAAATCGCCGCTAAATTTTTGGCTTGTCCTGTAGGTTAAATTTCCGCCAGAAATCGTTTCCAAACAAGCAACTATTTCTTTAACGTACTGTCCAAGACTCGCTGTTAGCTGATTTATATCCCGTTTTATATCGGCAAAAATGCCAGTGTATTCGCCCTTAACACGGGTATCTAAATTACCAGCATTAAAATGATCTAGCACGGTACGCATTTCGGCGATTGGCGTTTTTATGTTGCTTAAAATATTGTTCATATCTTTTATTAATTTTGCCCATTCGCCTTTGTAGCTTGCTAAATCCACCATGTAATCCACATCGCCTTTTTGTGCGGCGGCGGTTATTTCGGTTATTGCGTGGGCTATGCTCATAATGCTGGTTTTCATGTTTTCCAAAATGCCGTTAATAAACTCTTCTTCGCCAGAAAACTTGTATTCACGTTCGGCGTTAAAATCGCCGTCTATTATTTTTTGCAAATAAGATAAAACCGTTTGGCGAACCATTTTATCCCGTTCTGCCATTGCGTTAATGTGCAACAAAATTTCTTTATAAATGCCGTCGTGTTTGTCTAAATCTACTGAATAGTTAAAATTGCCCACAAAATGTTCGTCCAACATTCGCATTACAGCTTTATGCACATTAGAAATATCGTCAACTATGTTATCCAGCTCTTTTTCCAGCATTCCCAAGCCAAACGAGTCGTCTCGTTCTACTCTTTCGGGCAAAATTTCCGCCCTTGCCAAAGCCAGCGAAACATCGTGAAACCGCTTGATTTTAATCTTTATTGTAGATATTATCAGGCGCGAAACGGTAAACAACATAAAACTGCACACAATGAACAAAATTATTACCATACTTGCCACAAACATTGTTAAAATCTGCCAAATAGGTGCGGATATTACTATTTCTGGCAATACCGAAACAAGCAGCCAATTTGTGCTAGGCAAATCAAACGCCATTATATAGCTATCTACGCCGTTAATATCGGTAAAACGGGCTACACTATCGCCTGTGCGGATAATTGCTGCGTATTGCGGCACGTTGTAAACACTTACAAAATCCATGCCGATGCGTGGATTAAGGTTTTGGTCGGGGTGTGCAAGTATGTACCCGTCAGAATCCAATAGGAACAAATAGCCGTTGGCGGGCAGTTGCACCCTGTTCAGCAGTTCGTTTATGTAATACAAGTTCATGTCAAATGCAACAACTGCGTCAATGTTTGGGATATATTTTGCCAATGTTATAATAAGGTTATCGTCAAAAGTGGCATCTATATAGGGTTGCGTAAATACTGGCGCGCCACCCGCGGCTAGTGCGGCAATAAACCAATCACGTTGCCAAACAATATAATCGTCGTCGGGAACCCAAAAATCGCCCGAAAGTATTGAACCATCTGCATTAAAAGCAATGTAGGCAACTTCGATAAAGTCAAATTCGTCTTGAAACGCACCTGCAACGCTAAATAAATGTTCTGGGCCGAGTGCTTCCATTGTGGCGGCAAAGCTACTTATTGCCACCATACTTTGCAAAAACCAAGCGTCAAGTTCGGTAGAATAAACGTGCACTTCATTTTGCACCCCGCTAACAATATCATCGTAAACAGCGTTGCGAACAACCGTATTAGCTATAGCAAATGATATAATTACAGAAAAAACCGAGATTACCAAAATACTTAAAACTAACTTCCACGCCAGTTTCATATCCCGCCTTTTGCCTGTGCCAAATTGATCGTATCTCATAAAATTTTCCTTTCAATGTCAAGAGCAAAACCGTGGGGTGCTGCCCCACACCCCGCAAGGAGCGCGCCCCTCCCGCCTGCCGGCGGGCAGGTGACCCGCTAAATTTTTATAGTTGAATGTTTGCGGCACTTTGTGTTATAATCTACTAATCTACCATAAGCCTAGAAAAATAAATAAAAGCAAAGTTTTGCCCTTGATTGCGTTATAAATTACACCTATCAAAGTTTAACACTTTTTTTACGGTTTGTAAATATTTAACGCTTATCATTTTTGCCACCGTTTGTACCGTGCTAAATCAATGGCATCTTGTATTTCTAAATCTTTTTCACCCGCCATTGATTCTAAATGGTGCAAAAATTCGTGCCGCAATACCTTATCTAGCTGCTTTTTTACGTTGTTGCGAGAATTTTTTTTGTACAGTGCCGCAAAAGAGCCGTAATAAATAGTTATATATCTGCCCAAATAGCCGCCATGATGATATTGCCCTAAAATGTACAGCATTCCCACTTCGGGGTGCGGTAGTGCATCTGGCAACAGGTTTATGCCGCCGTTTAGGTTGACAAAAATATCTTCGGGTAGGTTATCGGCTATTTCGTTTAGCATTTCTCCAAATTCTTCAAAAGTTATGTTATCCATTTTTCCTCCAAAATAATTTTAACGCAACTTGCTAATTGCGGATTAAAATTGTATAATGATTTTAAGGGGTGATTTTATGTTAGTTTGGCTGCGTCAAGAAAATATTAAACCGTATGCAAGGCTTTTAGCAAGGATAATTTTAACGGCGGCGGCGGTTTTGCTGTTGTTGTTGTTTGTGCCGCTAATTTTGGGCTTTTTTTTGCCGTTTATTTTGGCGTTTTTTGTGGCCTCGTTGGCAAACCCGCTAATTGGCTTGATAAATCGCAAGTTAAAAATTCCGCGCGGCGTTATGTCTATTGTAATGGTGTCTATTCCGCTGTTGCTGTTGGCGGGATTATTGGGCTGGGTTATTTATCTTTTGGTAATGCAAATAATCGCGCTTGCACAAAACATTGAAATAATAGTCTACACGCTAGATAACGTTGTTACAGTTATAACCACCAGTTTTTACTGGATTTCTAGCTATTTGCCAACTGATACCGAACAAATGCTAACGGGCATTTTGGACGGCTTTTGGCTTTGGTTGCAGGATAGCGGCACAACTTTTGCCGATACAATGCTAACGCAAGCGGCAACAGCAACAGGCCGCATAGGAATCGGCGTTGTCAGCGTTGTTATTTTCATACTGGCATCGTATTTTATCATGGCAGATTATCCGCGAATAATCGAGACGATAAAAAGCATATCGCACAAAAGCATACACAGCCAGTATTCTACGATACGCAACGCCACATTGTCGGCGGTTGGCGGCTATTTGCGGGCCCAGGCGATAATGGCGTTTGTTACGTTTGTTGTTTCGCTGATTGCGTTGCTTGTTATTCAGCACGAGTTTGCTTTGTTGGTGGCTGTATTGCTAGGTTTTGTGGATTTTTTGCCGCTAGTGGGAACGTCCATTTTGCTTGTTCCGTGGGCAATAATATTATTTATCACGGGGGACATTTTTTTAGCGGTTTACCTGCTTGCGTTGTCTTCGGTGGCGTTTTTGTTGCGGCGTGTCATCGAGCCCAAAATTGTGGGGACACAAATGGGTTTGCCGCCGTTAAGTGCCTTGGTCAGCATTTACATTGGATTACAGCTTATGGGGTTTGCGGGGCTAATTTTAGGGCCAATAATCGCAATGGTGCTAGTCAGCCTATATAAAGCGGGAATATTCGCTGGCTGGATAGCCGATATTACCGCCGTTGTGGAGCAGATACGTAATAGGCAGAAAGAAAGTTAAAAGAAACTTAAAAATCAACTTAAAAATCAACTTAAATAAAAGGGGCTGAAAATTCGGCAATTTTGAAATTCAAGCATTATAATTGTAAACCCCAAAATTTTCAGCCCTTTATTTGCTTGAAAAATTAACCTCTATTCCGCATAAATCCGTACATAATCAATCTCCATAACATAAGGCAAATGCTCGTCATTAACAGGCCCACCCAAACCACCGCCAACCGCTATGTTCAAAATCATAAAATGCGGAGCGTCAAACGGCCAATTTTCAACGGAATTATCGTCATCTTTGTCAAATCTTGCCATGGATACATCGTCAACGAAAAATTCGATAAATGTTGGTGTCCATTTTACGCAATATTCGTGAAAATCCTTGCATAAATCCTTGGAACGTGCTACTATTGTGCGTTCTGTACCGATTGCGTGGTTGCGTTTTTCGGAATGCAAGCTAAAAAGCAGGTTGTCTTCGTCCCTGCCGACGTGTTCCATTATGTCAATTTCGCCGCATAACGGCCAGCGAGTGCCTTCTCTTATGCTTTTGCCCAACATCCAAATTGCTGGCCACGAGCCTACTCCGTTGGGCAATTTTGCCGATATTTTGAACGTGCCGTAAGTAAACGATTCTTTTGTGTTCAGCCTTGCGGACGTATATTCTCGGTCGCCGTCTTTTTCTTTTTGTGCGACAATTACTAATTTACCGTCTTTTACGTAAACATTGCTTGGTCTATCGCTGTAGGCTTGCAACTCGTTGTTTGCCCATTGGTGGTTGCCAACTTCGCAACGCCACTTTTCTGGGTTTGGGGCTCCATCGTAATCAAATTCGTCTGAAAAAATTAGTTTTTCCATTTTGTTACCTCCGATTTTGTAAATAATGCACAATTTTTATAAAGATTGTATATTATTTATATACAATCTTTATATTGGATTTTTATGCGATTTTCCGCAAAAGTTCCAAAATCAAACATTTATAACAACTTCCGCACCCAACAACCCCGCATTTTCCGCTAAAATTCCGTCAACATCTCTCAAAAATGTTTCCGTTTGTTGTGCGGCACTTCCTGTAAAAGACCACGATTCTATTAGGGTTATCAATTCCTGTTCGGTTAGCCCAAATGCTGAATCGGCGGCTATTCTGCTGATTAAATCGTTCTGTTTGCCCTCTGCTTTTACTTGTTGGGCGGCGGCTACAGAATGTATTCTTATGCGTTCGTGCAAATATTGGCGGTCGCCACCGTTTTTTACGCAGTGCATTAAAATGTTTTCGGTGGCAATAAACGGCAATTCTTCCCATAAATGTTTTTGCATAACCTTGGGATATACCGTCAAACCGCCAATAATATTTGCGTACAACTGCAAAATGCCGTCCACCGCCAAAAACGCCTCTGGCATAGAGATTCGCTTGTTTGCGGAATCGTCCAAAGTTCGCTCCAACCATTGTGTACCTGCCGTAAATGCTGGGTTTAGTGCATCTGCAATAACATATCGTGCCAAAGATGCTATGCGTTCGCTCCGCATGGGGTTTCGCTTATACGCCATCGCCGACGAGCCAACTTGTCCACTTTCAAAGGGTTCGTCAACCTCTTTTAAGTGCGACATCAGCCTAATATCATTGGAAAATTTATAGGCACTTTGGGCAATCCCAGACAGCACGGACAATATAAAATAGTCAAGCTTGCGGGAATAAGTTTGTCCGCTAACCGAATAAACGCCGTCAAACTGCATTTTATCGGCAATTTTGCGTTCCAATTCCAAAACTTTTTGGTGGTCGCCGTCAAAAAGGTGCAAAAAGCTTGCTCCTGTGCCTGTTGTGCCTTTACAGCCCAATAATTTTATATTTGATATTGTGAAATCTAACTGTTGCAAATCCATTAGCAAATCGTGTAGCCACAAAGTGGCACGTTTGCCGACAGTTGTAGGCTGTGCCGCCTGAAAATGCGTATACGCCAAACAAGCTAAATTTTTGTGGGCATTTGCATATTTATGCAATTTTTCAATAGTGGTCAACAGCAACGTTTTTATGCGGTTTAGCCCTTGTTTCATTACAATTAAATCGGTGTTATCGCCAACATAGCACGAAGTCGCACCCAAGTGGATTATTGCACCTGCCGTTGGACATTGCACCGCAAACGCCTTTATATGAGCCATTACATCGTGGCGGAGTTCCTTTTCAAAAGCGGCGGCTTGCTTGTAGTCTATGTTGTTGATGTTGGCTTGCATTTCGGCGATTTGCTCGGCTGTGATTTGCAAGCCCAATTCTTTTTGGCTTTCCGCCAACGCAACCCATAATTTTCGCCACGTGGAAAATTTATTATCGTCAGAAAAAATAAACTGCATTTCCTTGCTTGCATAACGCTTGCATAGCGGATTTTCATATATATCGGACATTTTGTTGCTCCTTTGATTAAATTTTATGAATTTTATGAATTTTGGTAGTTTTTCACAAAAGTTTGCGGATTTTTCAGCAAATTTTTAGTAAGTTTTTTCAAAATGCTGATAATCCCGCACATTTTGCCAACTTCCGCCCCACGTCCAGCCGCGGCTTGTGAATGCCGTATACACAACATCGCCAGGAATAATCATACCTGGGCGGACATTATTGCGGTCAACATAAGCCGCTCCCGCAGGAGGCCACACAACCGTTGCAACAGACGGGTTTTGCACAGGGTTTATATCTATCGCAACGCCGAACGCATGATTGGAAAGTATTGTAGTTTCGGCAATATACCGAAAATTAAAGGCGGAACTATTATTATTTTGCATGGAAAACAGGTCATCGGCGTTAAAGTGGTCAATCAACAGCATTTGTGCGATTGGAAAGCCGCTGGCGTAAATTTCCCGAAAAATATCCAAAACTTCCTCCGCCAAAGCGGCGGCGACTATCATGTTGCCAATTTGCGTTTCGCCGTCAAAGTCAACGTGCGTAATCGTCAAATAGGACAGTTCGTCCAAGGCGATATAATCGTTGCTAACAAAAGAACTGCCATATATAAGGTTGACAATATTTGTTGGAATCGGCTCGGCGATAAATATTGCGGTTTCGTCTTCTGGGATTTCTTCGGGTTCGTCTGTTTCCTGCCCGTTCGGCAGGCGAGCGTCGTTGTCGTCAAATTCGTCGTCAACTTCGGTTTCCTGCCCGTCCGGCAGGCGGGCATCATTATCGTCATTATCGTCAACTTCGGTTGCGGGTTCATTTTGCACAGCTTGGGAAGTTTCGCCATTTTCGGGGGGTTCGGCTTGGTCAACTTCTGTGGGCGGCTCTGCCTGTGCCAATTCAATTTCAATATTTTCAATATTTTCGGCTGGCGGCACAGGGTTTTCTTGAACGGCGGCGGCTGGCGGCTGGCTCTGTTGTGCATTATAAAAGAAGAACGCCGCAGCAATTATGACAATCAAAATAAAAACGGCGATGGTGGTGCTAAGTAAAACAGCTTTTTTACGGGACATTTACGGGTTTCCTCCTTTAGCTTCGACTATTTTGGCGTTTTGGCGGCGGTTTTGTTTGCGATTTTTTGCCTTGTTTTCAACTTTTTCAACTTTGTCAACTTTATTTTTCAATGTCAACCCAATAAAAACGCATTTTCCAGCATAAATTGGGCGTTCCAAAAGTTGTTCAAATTGCGTTGGATTGCCGTTTCTATGCGGAATATTTCCAAATTTATGCCGTCAATTTCAAATTGCGTTGCACGTCCAACTTGGAAGTTCAAATTGGCGGAATTTAGCCGTTCGTTGGCACGGAGCAAATCAATTCCTAGCGACTCATTGCTATTCAACAGCATTGTCAAGTTGTTGTATTGGTTGCGAATGGCGGTTTCTACGGCACGGAGCGTTGTGTTATATTCACGTTCGGCTTGTGCCAATGCACGGTCTTGCTCGGAGCGTTGGAATGTGCCAAGCGGTGCGGGTGTTTGGTTGAGAACCGCCCGCGCACGACCAACCGCTATATCACGTTGGCGGACGGTTGGCTGCCGCAGCGCTGTACGCCGCACAAATTCGTCCAAGCCGCCGCCAGACGGCAATTCTAGCAGTTCCCAATCGTTCATTATGTAGTAATTGCCTGTTAGCTGGCGTTGCAAAATGCGGTTAAGGTTCTGCCGCTCGGTTGCCAGCGAAACCTGCAAACTTGCGAGGTCGGTGTCCATTTGCTCGAGGGCGAGTTCGGCGGTGTTTAGGTCGCTTTCGCTGACCATTCCCGCCTCAAACCGCAAGCGGGTATTTTCCACGTTTACCTGCTCCCGCCCGATGTTTGCCTCTAGTAGAAGTATGTCAAGTTCGGTGTTTGCAATGTTTGTCATGCTGTTTCGCATTGTCAATTCTGTGGATATTGTCGCCATTTCTCGGGCAAGCCGCAAGTTGTGGATATTTGCGGTAAGTTCGCCAATTTGTGCATCAAGTTGGGCAATCTCGCCAGGAAAACTTTCGCCGCGCCGTTGCCGAAAATTCAGCATATCTTGCATTTGCGTCCGCATATCTTCCAAACTGCGAATGTTTGTGTCGAATGTGGTAATTGCGGGTAAATTGCGGGTTGCGTGTCCTAATGCGATATTGTAGGGTACTCTGGTTGGCTCGCCCTGCCCACCTACTGGACGGGTAGCTTGCGTTGGCTGTGCGATAATCGGGGAAACCCCCATAATTACCGCTATTACAGCGGTTAATAAAAATTTTTTCAACATTTTCAAAATATTCAATCCTTTCCGTTTTTCCCATTTTTCCCATTTTTGGGCTTATTTTTCGCAACACGCACATCGTTTCCGTAAAGTTGATAAGGCTTATAATTGCCCATTATGCGAGATGCTATGCGTTGCGAGTAATTTTCCTCGATATTCTGCATTGAAATGTTGGACGATATTATCGTGGATTTTTTCAACAAAATTCTTTGATTTATTATATCAAACAGAGCGGAAATTGTCAATGAAGTTGGCAAATCTATTCCCAAATCGTCTATAATCAGCAAATCCACTTCTACGGCGGTTTCTGCGGGGTTTTCGTTTTCGTTTTTGTAATCCTGCTTAAATTGGTAATCGTTTATGCTAGAAAAAAGTTTCGGAGCGGTAAAATAAAGGACAATTTTCCCTTTATCTAGCAAATCTTTGGCTATGCAATTTGTCAAAAAAGTTTTGCCTGTGCCAGTTTTGCCCGTAAAAAAGATGTTTTCAAAGGTTTCGTCGAATGTTTCCACAAATTTTGCGGCTATTTTGTACATTCCCTCCATGTATTGCCTGTGCGTAAAGCCATTTGACAGGATTTCTTGGTCGTCAAAAATTTCCACATCAAACTTGTCAAAATTTTCGTTTTGCAGGATTTCTTTGAGGTTGGATAAATCGTAATATTTGTTGATAATGCGTTGTTTTAGGCAACTACAGCGGTAATCTTTGGTGTTTTTGGCGGGTTTTTCGGTGTAGCCAGTATCTTTGCAGAGATTGCACTCATAAATATTGGTAAAATAGTCTTCTGGGATATTATTTTTGGCTAAAATAGCTTGCTTTTCGGCTTTAAGAGCCGTTTGCTTTTTTTTGATTTTGCCGATTAACGTTGCAGCATCGCCTTGTTTAGCCAAAATTTGCTTTGATACAGAAAGGCTGATAGTCGCAATTTCGTCCTCTATCTCTTGCAATCGTGGCAATTTGCTTAAAACCTCTTGGCGGCGTGTGTTGTATAGCTTATCGGCTTTATTTTTGGCGGTTTCGTAATATTTTAGCACTTCTTTTGTAACGGTTTTGTAAGACATTGTCAACCTCCCACAAACATTTGCCTATCAACTTCAAGCTGGTGGCGAGTTATTTCGTCATAATCTATTTGGTGCGTGTCAAATTCTATATATTTTTTGGGACGTTTATTCGGGCGGCTAATTTTTTCCGCTTTTTGCGTATCGTCCAATTTTGACCAGTTGTTATCCATATTTGCCAAATCTTCCAAAGATTTTATGCCCGCTTTGTACCATTTGCCGATAATCCCATTAACGTAGCGAAAGTTGAGTTTTTCGGCGGTTTCCAGAGCGGCTCTATCCCAAGCCTCTAGCACTAAATTTAGCGGCATTTGCCAATCTATCAGCCATGTATCGATAAATTTTTTCTGCAATTTTGCGGGTGCTTTCCGCTTGCCAAAGGCTTTCATTATGGACATATAATTATGTTCAAACAAAAGCACGTGTTCTTGTGCAGCATTCACAGAAATAATGTTGTTTTCGCTCCAATCTTGTGCAATTTTTTCAATGTAACGCAAATCGGTTTTGTCGTGTTCGGCACAAAAAGTTAGCAAATATATTATAACATCGATTGGCAACCTGTACCAGTCGTAAAATTTGTAAATTATCGCCATTTCAATATACGTTATGTTTTGCGGAAAAGTTTGCTGTGCGTGGTCGTGCAGTTGCTTTATATTGGGGTTATTTTCAACCAAATAAGTCAACTCTTCGGGCGTGTAGGTTGGCGGCTCGGTTTTGGCGGTTTCTGGTTCTATATGTAGCTGAATAACATTGCTGATTTTCGGCTGATTTTCAGGAATTTCGGCTGTTTTTATTGTTTCGGCTGTTTTGGCGTTGTTTAAGTTATTCAGCGGCAAAAATTTTATCGTTGGCGTTTCCTTATCGGAAATATCCGCAATAATCAAGCCTTTTCGTTGCCAATACTTCCAGGCATTGATAACATCGGTATCGGTAATGCGAAAATGGTCGGCGAACTCTGCGGTTGGCATTTTTTCGGCGTTTTCGCTGGCTTTCCGCAAGCCGTAAATGTAAACAAGTGCGTAAATCGGCGGACATTCGTTCATATATTCGTCAATAAATTTTGCTGATAGTTGAATTTCCATAAAAGCCTCCGTTCTGGTATCTTGGGTTGACAAAAGTTTGGTGTTTCGTTGGTTGGTTGGTATGTTAGTTTACAATATTTTCGGCGGCTTGTGTAGCAAAATTTATCAACAGCCCAAACAAAAAATGTGGACAACTTTGTGGATAACTAGCAAGTTTTTTGCCTGTTTTTTGGGATATTTTTGGAATTATCCACAATAATTTTGGGGGGATTTTGGGGTTGCCAGAAAAAACCCCAGTTTGGCAAGGTTTTTACAGTCTGTTACATTTGTATGACTTTTAGAGGAGTTGCGAAAAATTTTGTGGATTGGCGGGTTATTTTGTGGATATGTGGAGAAATTTGTGGATAAGTTTTGAGGGGGGTATGCGGAAAAAACGGGCGGATAATATCCGCCCCTACCTGCGTACATTTTTATTGAACCATTGGGGATTAGACGGACGGGCGACCGAGGACGGGCGCCCCTACCTGTCTGCCGACAGGCAGGCGGGGACGCATATTGTAGGGGCGACCGTCCTCG
>WRKK01000329.1 GCA_009782245.1 Defluviitaleaceae bacterium
GTCGCCCCTACAAAAACCTCTCCCGTAGGGGCGACCGTCCTCGGTCGCCCGTTCGTCTAATCCCTAATGTTTCAATAAAAGTGTACGCAGATGGGGCGGTCGCCCGTTCACTATAAATGTTTAAGTTAATGACCGTATCCGCCTGAATTTTTTGTTAAGTTGATTTGCTATATCTTAGTTATCGTGCCATCGGCGGCGGTTATTTCGTCCGCCATAACGTTAATTAAATATTCGCAAGTTTTGCTGGCTTGCCGCCCAGAAAGTGCAAATTTGCCAATTCCCATAATAATAACCTTGCACATTGATATAAGCTGCATATCTTTATAGCTGTTGTGATGATGATTCCAATCAACGTAAGTAATATTTTTGCCAAATAGCCCAAAACCAAATTTTTCGGCGTTTTTTCTGGCGTAATCCATTTCGTCGGAAAAAACTAGCAGGTGCTTATTTGTGTATTTTGTGAAATATTCGTGTGTGCTTAGCAAATTTATTCCTTTTCTGTAGTCAGCGTTATCTTTTTCTTCTGAAAAAAACCGCCCTATAAGGTGATCGCCGCGCCGCAAGTGGATTGCTATTAAATCCGCTGTTTTAGCTAGTTGGCTAATTTTGTAGTTTTTTGTGTCGTTTTCGGATATTTGCGGAAAAATAATGTATTTATCAAACATTTCTTTTGTCAAATGTGTTGGATTAACCATATTGGTAATAGCCATAATAGGTCTTGTGGGAATTTTATTTGTCAACATATTTTCGTATGCTAAAACGCTCTCCGAAAATATCCCCAAAAAGCCTGGGACAATTCTCATGCGGTTGTACACAGCTTCGGTATAATTCCGCCAACGCGGCCTAGTTATTGGAAACAACAGCACGTACAGTTCCGATAATCCTAAATGGAAAAAATACTCCTCGGGTAATACATTGCTGACAAACTCTTGTTTATGCGGCAACTTAAAATTAAACAACGCCCACCGCAACCGTCTTGAAAAAATTTTGCTAAATCTGCGTTCGTTTACCCAAGGCGGCGTTACTTTTTGAACTTCCATTCCGTTAAACATAAAAATCCAATCGAACCTAAAATCGTTGAAATATAGCTCTAAGCCGTTTTTGTCGCAAAAATCCATATGCCATAATGCTGTATATATCTGGTCTCCCAAGCCAGTAATAAGTTTAATTACTCGAGTTTTTTCGTCAAACAAAAATTGGGCATCTACTTTTGGTTGATAATTCGCAAATTGGGGCAATAAATCGCTTTTTAGCTTTATTATATAGTTTTCGTTTTCCAGAATATCGGCGTAATCCATAAAATACAAGGATTCTTCAAATTGCTCAATATTTGTGAACTCCAAGATAAACGGCTCTGTGCATTTTCGTCTGCCACGCTCAAAATAAGTTGCCCACGATTCTAACGCTGGATATATGTTAGATATATCGCAAATATAGCCGTTTTCAATAAATTCGCCGTAATTCCAAGATTTTGGCAAATTGTCAAAAATGGACATTCCTTTTTCCGAAAGTTCCAAGAAATAATTGTTGCCCAATGAAATTATGGTTTTTTGTTGATGCGTTATGCTGTCCAAATTTATTGTGTTGTATTCATAATTATGCAAGGCTGCCAAATTTTTGTTGAATAAATCTTGCGTGTGATTTGGGGCTTTAATTGCTTTTATTATATTATCCAAATTGTTCAAATTATCTAAATTGGGCAAATTTTCTTGTTGCAACCAAAATATCGCCAAAATATCGTCATAATTGCACAAATTTTTTTGGGATTTTAGCAATTTTTCCAAAATGTTTATGTCTGTTCCGCCGTCCGCAATATAGGCGGATATTTCGCCGCCTATATGTTTTGTTTGCTTATAATTGCCCTCTATAACCGATATTGTATCTTGTTCGAGAGCCGCTTTTAATGCCCATTTTGACGATGCAAATTTATACGAAAAAAATTGCATAGCTGTATCTATAACATTACATTGCGTTTTTTTTATAAAATATTCGTCTAGTTGCTGTATAAATTGCTGGCTTGCCACAGAGCGGCTTGTTCTCACAACTTTTTTGGCTTTCACGCCAAAATCAAACAAAGCTATGTGCGAGCGAATGAGTATAATTCGGCTTTTATCGTAATGTTGCAATATTGTGGCGATAAATTTATCGTATTGGGATTTTAGCTGTTTGTTAAAGCCAAGCTGCTCTGGGTGAATGTAGTTGGCTTTTATTTCGGGATTATTGTTGTAATAATCGTCCATAAAATCCGTTTTTTCTTTGCCCATTAGCGAATACAGCTGGGTATTTATCTCCGTCAAGCCAACAAGAGCGGAACTATTATCCAAAACAAAGTAATCGCAATGGGCGTTTTGGCAAATTTCATCAAAATTTTTGCGAATATCCGCTTTAACACGAGTGTTTGTGCGGTCGGCGTTAGCATATTTTGCCAAATATGGATCGGCTATGCCGCTAATGCTAAACGGCGAAACATTCTTTATATTAAGCGGTTCGTTTACATAATCTTCGCAAATTTTGTAGTTGTCGTGCATTCGCATATCCATAATGCCCGCAAAATATCTGCCAAAAGATTGAATCGCTACTCCGCTATCTGTATAATTATGCGTCGTTTCTGCATTTTTAGCAAATAGGTTTGTAAACTTGTCAAATATGTTCATGTTGTTTCCTTTCTTGTGGTAGTTGGTGGATATTGGCTTAATATTTCCGCTGTTGTGGGGTATCTGCGTTCGTAAAAACGCCGCTGTTTTGCTAAAATTTTATCACGATTTTCTACTAGATAATGCCAATATTCAAATTTTTTGTATAGTAAATCGGGGACTGCAAACATGGCAACAGCAGGAAAGCCACTTATTTCGATTACATAAAGTTTATCGCTGTTTCTGTCAAAGCCAATATCGAAGCCAAGTTGACCTATCTCATATTTGCAAACTTTTTGTAGTTTTTTGGCAACATCTTGTGCCAACGCCATAATGTCGTTGATTATTTGCTCGGCGTTGCTTTTTTGAAGATTTTCCCTAAAAAAATTTATAAATCCGCCCAAATGCAAAGAATGTAGGCCTGTAATAAAATATCCCCCCTGCGAAACGTTTGCAACAACTCCAGTTTTCGAGCCTACTCGCAAGCACATTGCTATAAAATTCCAGTTGCCATTTTTACCTTTATTCATGTGCAATCTGCAATCACAAGGAGAACCGTCGTTTGTTTGAAAGTTTATTAAAGGTTGAAAAATATAATCTTTTTCGCAAAGTTCCTGTGCAAGTTTCAAATATTCCGCTTTTGAAATCTTTTTTTGTTCATTTCCATTTCCTTGAGTTAAAAGATAATCCACAAAACCCTCTTTTTTTAGCGAAAAAATGCCCTTTCCACCACCGTCATTATAAGGCTTTAATATTATTGTGTGATATTTCGCTAAAATTGCGTCTATGTATTCAATATCACGCAAATTAAAGGTTTCTATCAAATAATCGCCACAGCCAGCTTTTTCGAGTAATAAATTTGTTGTAACTTTATTCTTAAAATAATTTTGTGGTGTGCAAATAACCTCATTTCTAAGCACAACAAGGCTTGGCACTTTCAAGCCCGTATTGGGTAAATGGTCTAAAATATCAATATCTTGGAAGTTGACATTTTTATTCACAAATTCACTTTTATTGGAATCCCAAAAACGCCCGTTAATTGTGCGGTTGTCCAAATTTATATCGCTTTCTGTAAGTGAAAAATGGTCTATATTAAAAGAATTTCCCAGTTGACAGGCTAAATCTAAGTAATATTGATTATGACCAACTGAAAACGTACCAACAAGCAAGCGTTTATTATCCATTATAACTCACCTCCAAAGCAGAAATAACAGCGTGCAATTTGGTTGACGAAATATTTTGCGTATATTCCAAATAAATAACGTCCACGCCAACGGCGTTTAGCTGTTTTTCGGCATTCATAAAAAGCGGCTTGCCTTTCCAATCGCTGCCGACAAACATTGCGTTAAACTGGTATTTTTCCCAAGCGGCAAATTTATTTTTGTCAACCTGCGGGACAACTTTGTCCACATATTTTAGTGCCGTTAAAATCTCCACACGCTCGCCAAACGGGATAACGGGCGTTTTGTTTTTTTCTTTATTAACAAGTTCGTCTGTGCTTACGCCGACAATTAAAAAATCGCAATATTGCTTGGCTCGGCTTAAAATGTTTAAGTGTCCAATGTGGAACATATCGTAAACGCCCGTTGTGTAGCCTATTTTGTATTTTTGCATTTTTATCCACCTTTTTTGTTATTTTATTCGTCGCTAAATTCCACTTCGTACATATTAAAGTGGATTTTCCGCTCTTCTTCGGGCGGCAATACCATGTAGGAAGTGCCGTAAAGGTGCAAAAGATAATCTTCCCAACCTTGCGGAACACGGCATTTTCTGCCCTCAAAATCCATATATTTATCGCCAACAAACCATTTCCGCTGCAAAACTCGCCTTGAATATGGTTGATAATGGCTGCCAAAACTGCAAACCCGCTTGGAAGTTGTGTATTTTTTGAATTTATCCAAAAAGTTTTTGCGGCGGTTATAATTAAATTGCCGCGGCTTGTTTTTGAAAAACTTGAACAACAGCCGAGTTATCGGGTTTAGTGAGCCTGTATGCTCCGTTTGGCAAAGCACATTTAGCCACGCAAACCGCTTTAATAGCCGTTTTGCAAGCCGTCCGCTATCTGGAAAATTATCCAGCGGCAAAATATCGATATAAATTCCCTTGTGCATTTCAAAAGTTTCCCATTTTTTCTCGCAAACGGCTGTATTGTTCATTCTAATTTTGCCGAAAAGCATGGGATAATTTGTGTCGTTAAAGCAAGTTTGGAAAAAATATTTTTCGGTGTCAAGTTCAGTTTTGCATAATTCTGCAAATTTTTCGTAATCGTCCCGCAGCATTACGATGTCGATGTCGTCGTCCCAAGGAATAAACCCGCCGTGCCGCACCGCGCCAAGCAAAGTGCCGCCGTACAAGTAATATTTTAGGTTATGCTTATCGCAAATTTCGATAAATTCGTCCACCATTTCCATTTGGATATTGTGCAATTTGTCCAAACGAGCCTGGTCGCTTGTGGAATAGTCAATTAGGCGGATATTCATGGCGGCATCGTGTTTTGGCGGAATTAGATTGAATTTTTCGCGAAGTTTATTGAAAAATTTAGTTTTCGCCTTAATTATGGCTCTTTTTGCCTTGGAAATTTTTTTGTAGGGCTTGCGTATGCGGATTCCAATTTTGCGGAGAAGTTCAGCACGATTTAGGTCGCTAATTTCGAGGGTTGACAAATATTGCAATTTTCGCATAGTTACGCTGTTTGTCAGTTTCATGGCGGATATATAGTTGTGGTTGGCTTTTAGAAAGTTGCCAATTTGCTGCAGTTTGTCGGCGTTTTCGGCGAGTTCCTCTTTTCGGGAATGGCAAGCACGGATAAGATCAACGCTACCTTTGACAATATGAACCATCATTGATTCTCGCAGTTGCGGATATTTTTGGTACAAATCGTTGTAGCGTGAAATATTGGAAAGCACATATTGGGCTTGATTGTTGACGGATTTAGTCGCAACATAGCTGTCTTCTCGGGCTATATAGTAATATTTTGGATCGGGCAAAAGCACCAATGTTTGTATAGATTCTAGCAACCTGTGCAATGTGATTGTGAACTCGTAAATTGTGCCTTCGGGCAACCGAAAATTTTCAAGCACTTCTCGCTTAAACAGCTTGTTCCAAAATACTGTACGAATATTCCAATTATTTATGACATCGTCAATGGCTTCCAGAGAAGTGAAAATTTTGGGCTGTTTTAGCTTCTTTCTCTTTATGTTCCTTTTGGCTTTTCCTTTGCGACTTATTCTTGTATAGTTACAGCAAGCAATTTCCGCATCGTACAGCCTTATGTTTTCGAGCATATACTCAAACATATCTTCTTCGACATAATCGTCAGAATCAACAAAGCCGATAAAGTCGCCGCTTGCAATCTCTAGGGCGGCATTTCTGGCGGCACAAACGCCCGCATTTTGCTGATGTATAACAATTATGCGGTTATCGTCTTTGGCGAAATCGTCGCAAATTTTGCCGCAGTTATCTGGCGAACCGTCGTCTATTAGGATTATCTCTAGGTTTTGGTGCGTTTGGTTTATTAGGCTTTTTATGCAGCGTCTTAGATAGGGCTCAACGTTGTAGACTGGTACGATTATGGTAATTTTGTCATTGTAATTTTGGGTTGACATTTCTACTCTCCTTTTGCTAGTTGCTAAGTTTCATATTTTTATTATATATGCACAAAAAGCAAATTTCAAGTGGGAAAAAATTTTCTCCATATATATATATATATATAGTGTCAATATCAACGATTTACAAAATTTTTTGATATTTTTGAGTTTTTTTGTGCAAAATGTACAAAAAAATTGTGAGCCAAAAATATTTTTGTTGTAAATTTGCAAATTTGAGAGAACAAAAATTTTTGGGGATTTCGTTGGGGCGAATTTTTTTGTATACTCGAACAATTTAACAACAACTTTATATAGAAACAACGGGCGGATAATATCCGCCCGTTGTTTCTACAACAGTCTATTTCTAAGTTGAACGAGTATAACCAAAAAACGCCATTCCCCAAAATTTCCCTCATTCAAAAAAATCCTAAAATAAAAAAGGCAACTTTTCAGTTACCTTTTTTATTTGCCCTTTTTTCCAAAAAACCCAACTATAAGTCAGAATAAACCAAACCCTCTAATCTTCTCTATCCTCTTTATCCAGCAATATTGGTTTATCGTTACTCGGCGATATTTCCCCATTTGGCGGCTCTCCGTTGCTTGACGGGGGAATGTAAACCAAAGTCGTCTTGCTAGAAATAGAATCAGCCGCAATCAGCCCTAAAGTATATTTGCCGTTTTGCGTTAGTTCGTTCCAAGCGTTTTCGCCGCTTTTGCTGCCCAACGCACTCGACACATCTTTTAGGATATTCCGAAACCCCGTAAACTTTTTGCCAGTGTTTTTCTGGTTTTCGTAGTGCCTGGCTTTATCTAGTTTTTTGTCAAATTCTTTCAAAAGTTGCGTGTACATTTTTTCGTAATGCCCCTTAATTGCCGTTGTAAACCTGCCCGAGTTTATTTCTGCCAAAATTGCCAAAAAATCGCCCCTAAAAGTTTTGCCAATATTTGCCGCAATTCCCTCAATTTCAATCTTTTCTTGCCTAGCCTTGTGGGAAATTTCTCTTGTGGCGAGTTCGTAGCCCTCAACTGTGCGGATTAGCTTGTCAACCTTATCCCAAGCGGGGTTTTCCTCTCGTGGAAGTTCGATTTCGGCGCAATAGGCGAGCAGTTCCGTTTCTACTGCAAGCAAGCGTTCTTCGGCTTGCAGTTCGTCCACCGCCGTGCCAATTTCTGCGTTCGTCATTGCTGTCAGCAAAAACTCGTTAGCCGCCTTAATTTTGCATTCCTGCAATTTTTCGTCTAATGTTTCCGCCAAAATGTTGGGAACATCGCCCATCGGTGCACAATAGTCCGCCAATTCCGCCATTGCCGCCTTGCAGCTTTCGATGCTGTCAAAACCAGCGGCGGCTTTTTGGGCTTTAATTAGAACCACGCCCTCTGTGTCGTTTTCGGCTATTTTTAAGGATTTTGCGCCGTTCGCCAACTGGATAAAATAATTGCCAGCCAGCCGAAACATATGGCTTTGCAACGTTTCGGCAAACGAGTTGGAAATGCTAAGCTGATTGCAATATTCGTCCAATTCCGCCGCCGATTTTACCGTTTCCGCAATGGAAGTTTTGGGCATTTCACGAAAATATTTGTCTGCCAAGCCACGTTTGAATTTTCGCACGTCCGCCAAATAGCCAAAATCTTCCGCTAAAATTTCAACTTCGTTATTTTTATCTTGAAACATTTCAACTAGATACTCGTAATATTGCGGTTTGTACGGGTTGAGAGCGAGTATTTTAATAATGTTATCCAAAGTTTCGGCTTGCGGTGCAGATTTTGGCAGCTTGCTAAACATGGCTTCCGCTTGTTTTGCGTCTTTTTCCGCAATTCCGCTTATTATGTCAACGCCGTTTTTCTGCATTATTTCCAAAAAAGATACGTGCAAGCCAAAACAATCCCCATAAACCGCCTTTGACAACGCTGGGAACAATTCGGGATTTTTGAACATTGCAGTTTTTTTCACTTTTGCATTTATTGACGAGCCGATTTTGCCAACAACGTTGACAGTGCCATGTGCCAGCCCAGATGCGGCGTTAAACGCACCCGCCGCCACCGTACCTGCAACATTTCCTGCTGTTGCAAGTGCCTCTTTCCATTCTTCGTCAGAATCGTCATCGTTGTCGTTGTCCTCGTCCTCGCCAGAGCCGCCAGTTTTTATGCGGTATCTTTTTTGCCGTCTTTCGGTGCGATAAGCGTTTTTTTCCGCCTCGTCCTCGATAATTTCTTCGTATTGGTCTTTTAAGTCCTCGATAATTCCCGTAAACTTCAGCAAGTTGGCATGATTTGTTTCGTGGAACTGCCTAAAACTTTCTGTGTCAAAGCCAGATATTCCCGCATATTCAAGCCTTTTGGCGAAACCCTCCGCAATTTTTTGGATAATTCTTTCGTAGGTAGGTTCGCCGCCAGCCAAAAGTTGTTCTATATCGTTAAATTTTTCGTATTTTTCGTTAAATGATGTTTGTCCCTTACTGGCTTTGTTTTGTATAAATTGATGCACATCATTGTACGCCAGCAAGCCGTTAGTTGGGCAATATTGCTTGCCAAACAGATTATAAATTTTTTCCTGCATTTTGTTTTCCCCATTTCAAATAAAATTGTGTAATTTTGTCTGATAAGATTATAGCATATATTTTGCTAAAATGGTAAGGGTTTTTTGCTAAGTTCAACAACCGAACCCGCCATTTTTTGAAAACAATGGGCAAAGATAGGAGGGTCAAAAGTATGTAGCCCTTGCTTGCTGACTAATTTATTAATTATTACTAAAAATATCGCAAATAATCCGCTTTTTAGGATATTTTTGTCTCAAAAAACATTTTGTAAAATTATTTTACAAAACCTATTGACAAATGTATTTTACCATAATATAATCTTTTCAGAAACAAAAATCTGTACATAATCCACAAAAAGTTACAAAGCAAGGCTAAATTTTGCCCTATAGGCAAAAAAACTGAAACCCCTTGCAAGTTTTAGTTTTTAAGGAGGCTTAAAAAATGAGCAAACAGCACCTTACAAAAAGAATAGCCCGCTACAAAATAATCTACCTAATGATGCTGCCAGGATTTCTGCTAACTTTGGTGTTGGCGTACTTCCCAATGGGCGGGCTTTATATGGCGTTTTCCTATTTTAGAATTGGGCGACCGCTGTTTGAGGCGGAGTTTGCAGGGCTTACGTTTTTTCGCTACGTTATCCGAGACTCCACGCTTATGCTGGAAGTGCTGCGAAACACGCTTGCAATGAACATTCTGTCGATTTTGGTTGGGCTAACTGTCGCATTATTCTTCTCAATCATGCTCAACGAGGTTGGCAACCGCCACATAAAAAAAATAATCCAATCCGTTTCGTTTATGCCGTTTTTTCTGTCGTGGGTTATTGTTTACAACATTATGCAAGTGTTTTTGTCGGCTGGAACAGGCATTATTAACGTGTTTTTAATGGATTTGGGCGTGATAGACCACGGAATTATGTTCCTAAGCGACCCCTCGCTTTCGTGGCCGTTGGTTGTACTGTCCAATTTGTGGCGAATGTTGGGCTACAACGCCGTTATCTTCCTGTCGTCTATAGCTGGCATAGATACTGGCTTGTACGAGGCCGCCAACATTGACGGTGCTGACCGATTGCACAGAATCCGCTATATTACGCTACCTGCGTTGCTCCCAACGTTCCAAATTTTGCTAATCTTAAACTTTGGCTGGGTGTTTTCGTCCAACTTCGAGCAATTCTTCCTGTTCACAAACGCCATGAACCGCCCAACTATGGAGGTTTTTGATATGTTTATCTTCCGTTTTGGTATGCGGCAGTTGAATTTTTCGTATGCAACGGCGGTTGGGATTTTGCGGTCGGTTGCTGGCTTTATCCTGTTAATTATCGTTAATCAAATATCAAAACGCATGGAGGGCAGCTCGGTTGCCTAGAATTGGAGGTTTTTATGGGAGCAAAAACTTTGGCACGTCCCAAACGCCCCAAACAGGGCAAAGGTGCATATGACATCTATCGAACCGCCATAAACGCCGCATTTACGGGATTTATGTGGCTGTTCCTGCTGTTTGTGCTGTTCATAACCGCCTATCCGCTTTGGTACGTGTTTATCTACTCAATATCGGATCCAACGGCGTTTTCGCCTACTTTCCAGTTTTTGCCGAACGGAATCTCGCTAGAGGCGTATTTGCGAGTGTTTACCAATGACGGCTTTCTTAATGCTTTCTTTATCTCGGTTGCACGTAGCACAATCGGGCCAATCGTGAGCGGCGTTGTTACAATGATGATTGCGTACGGCGTTAGCACGCGCGATTTGCCTGGCAGACGGTTTTTCAACTGGTATTTTCTGTTTACGATGTATTTTAGTGCTGGGCTTATCCCAACTTTCTTGCTATATCAGTCGTTGGGGCTTGTCAACTCGTTTTGGGTTTACATTGTGCCGTCAATCGTCAACGTTTTTGGCATGATTTTAATGCGAACCTACATAGAATCGTTGCCAGCCGAGATGAAAGAATCCGCCTATATTGACGGTGCGAACGATTTCACGATATTTTACAAGATAATCACGCCGCTGTGTATTCCAGTAATTGCCGCTGTTACGCTGTTTGCGGCGGTACATCAATGGAACGCTTATTTTGACACGGTTATCTACAACGCAACTGAGCCGCGTCTGCACCCATTGCAGTATTTTCTGGTGCAGATGGTTGCGGGAATAGCTGGCGGAAGTGGCGATGCCGCCGCACAAATGGCAGCCGCCGCCGCCGCACAAGGAGCAACCGCACGTGTGTCGCCAACGGTGGTACGCATGGCGGTTACAGTTGTAACAATAGTGCCAATCTCGCTACTTTATCCGTTTATCCAACGATATTTTATGAAAGGGCTGTTGGTCGGCTCGGTAAAAGGTTAATGGGGAAATCCCCCAAAATTACAGAGAGGGTGTTTGATTTGAAATCAAGGAAATCAACAAAAATTTTTGTAGCAATTTTTGCTATGATAGGAATTTTAGGAATAACCGCCGCTTGCGGACAAGATGCGGCGGACGGCGGTGGACAAGCCGCTCAAACTGGGCAAACTGGGCAAACTGGACAAGCAACGCCAGGACAAGCCGCTGGCGACCAGGAAGAATTATACGAGTTGCTGTTCTTGCGAGACCACGATGTTTCCGCCAGCGAGGCGGCGGCAGACCGCAATATTTTCCGCAACTATGTGCGAGATAATTTCAACATTGTATGGGAAAATATGCAATTTGTAGGCGATATGCAAGAGCGATTGATGGTGGATTTAGCAGGCGGAACGTTCCCAGACATAATAAATCCCAGAAATACGCAGGTTTTGCAGGCGTATGCGGCGGCAGGTGCGTTGCTAAATTTGGGCGAGTTGCTTGAAAGTTACGCCCCAAACGTATTAAGCCGCCACGCAAACAGGTTGCCGTTTTGGCAAGCGATGTCTGGTATGAACGACGGCAACATTTGGGCAATGACAATGTGGGAGCCCAACGAAATGGGGGCACGTGCAATGCCCGAGTTACAATGGTTAATCCGCTCCGATATTTTGGAACAGCAAGGTTTTCCGCAAATACTGGACGAAAACGACCTTTTTGAGGTTTTGCAACGTGGCTTAGCGGAGAATCCCACAACAAACGGACAGCCAACGGTTGCATTTAGCCACCCACTAAACGCATGGGGCACAGACGGCTTGCGTACGCTAACTTACACGTACAATATGGGGCGGCTTAGCCACACGACCGCCAACCGTGGCATGGTGTTCGATTTTTACGCCAACCAATTTATCGATGTTACGACCGACCACGCATACCGCAACGGCTTGGAATTTTTCAACCGTTTGTGGCGCGAGGGCTTATTTGACAGGGATTCCGTAACTGATAGCTGGGAATCGTTTGAGTCAAAAATGCGGCAGGGAATCCCGTTGGCGGCGTATTTTCTGGTTTGGCCTTGGGATTACGATTTCAACCTTGCATTAGCGGCGGCGGATATGCCGTTTAGATATGTGCCGTTCACGTTCCAGCTTTCCTCGCAACGAGAGCGAAACGAAACTATGATTTATCCGCAAGGTTCTGGCGAAGTTTGGTCGTCGATAGCGATAACGACAAATGCACGGTTTCCAGAGCGGCTTGTGCGGCTAATGGACTGGCAAGCCACGGACGAGGGCATGATTTTAGCAGGCTGGGGGCGTGAGGGCGTTGAGTTCACAATTCAGGACGGCCGCCGAGTGCCAACAGACGAATTTTTCCACCGCTGGGAAACCGATCCTGAATATCAGTTTGAGTTGTTCGCGCCAGCGGAGTTTGGGTTTTTCTTGGGCGTGGACGATAACGGGCAGAGTTTCCGCATATCGCATGATACGTATGTTGTCAACCGTGCGTTAGATCCGATTGTCCGCAGCGTGTGGAACGCATACGGCTGGGAAAACTCGTTTGATATGTATTTTAACAATGCAAATTTCAACTTTAGCGTTGACCATTTTGTGGGCTTAAAAACGGCGTTTCCAACGCTAACAGACACATTGCACCGCAACTGGGAAATGATAGACGTTGAAACGCACGGCTTTACAATGCAGTTAGTAACAGCGGATTCGCCAGAGGCGTTTGACCAAATTTTTGAGAATATGCTGGCACGGCGAGCCGATTTGGGGCAAGCGGAGATTGTGGAGTTGTGGAATGCGGAATATCAGGAAATGCGAGTGTTTTTTGGATTTGACTGATAGGTTGGATTTTAGCGTTGTGTTTTAGGATTGATTTTTAGAATTGACTTTTAGATAGATACCGTGGACTTTTGGGGTTTTTGGGGTTCACGGTTTTTTTTGCGAAAATAACCGCCAGAGGTGGTTGGCGGTTGGGGTTATTGCTCTTCTTCGACATCGTCAAAAAAATCTATCCCTATTTGGGCGAAACAATCTGCAACTGTTTCACATTCTTCGATTATTGGGTATTCGTCAAAGTAGCACGTTTTATTTTTGGGATTGTTCATTGGTCAGTCCTCTTTTTTGTCGTCTTCAAAAATTATTCCTATTTTTGCAAAATATTCTGCAACCGTTTCGCTCTCTTCGACTTTAGGAAATTCGTCTAAAAGGTACGTTTTATTTTTAGTTTCCATGGCTATTCTTCCTCTTCTTTGTCTTCTTCAAAAATTATTCCTATTTTTGCGAACCATTCTGTAAGGAGGTCGCCCTCTTCAAAAGGAGGGTATGCGGTAAGATGGTAGGTTTTGCCTTTGGTGGTTGGCGTTTGTTCTTCTTCGCTAAAAGTTGCACCCATTTGAGCGAAACAATCTGCAATCGTTTCACATTCTTCGATTATTGGGTAGGCATCTAAAAGATATACTTCGTTTTTAGTTTGCATGGCTATTCTTCCTCTTCTTTGTCGTCTTCAAAAATTATTCCTGTTTTTGCAAAATATTCTGCAACTGTTTCGTCCTCTTCGACTTTAGGAAATTCGTCTAAAAGGTACGTTTTATTTTTAGTTTCCATGGCTATTCTTCCTCTTCTTTGTCGTCTTCAAGGATTATTCCCATTTTTGCGAACCATTCGCCGACTGTTTCGCCCTCTTCGATGGGAGGGTATGCGGTAAGATGGTAAGTCTTTTTTTTTGTTTTGGTATCGTTCATGTTTTCAATTCCTTTCATAAATCCAATTGTTTTCTTTGCTTGTTTTCTCCACAAAGTTTGCAAGTAATAACGGTATTTTCTCTGCAGCGTTCTGCCGAGTAATGCCCTTGTTTTCGGCACTTTGTTTAAATTCTTTGTCCAACTTCTCCATATCCAAAGGGGTGTATTGAGTTTTTGTTTTCCGTAAAGAAAATATATTTCCGTTATGTGCCTGAACTATCGCCATATGTGCACAAATATCGTTGCTAAACGTAAACATATCCGTTGGTGTAAAAGTGTTGTTTGTGCTATGGTTGTGTATAATTAAGGCTCTGCCTTGATAATTTTCATCAATATAATCAAAGCTTGTATGATGCTCCGTCCCATACCCCTCGGCGACAACCTCGCCAGTATCCAAGTCTATAGCCAAAACCATCTCTTTGCCCACTTCCAAGCCATGCGTTAAAATTTTATCGTGGGCTGCTACAATTTTTGCAAATACGTTTTCGCCCATAGCGACATCTTTGTAAATGCTGGCTAAATCGGCGGTGCTTATGGTTACGCCTTTTACGCTGATTAAAATAGTGGAGTTATCGTTTGTCAAGTTGGTTATATCTTCGTAAATGTTGCTTGCTTTTGAAATCATTTTGCCACCTTTCTTGCTTTTTATTATGGTAGCACATAATTTTGGGTTTGTCAAAAAAATTTATTTTTG